>JAAXUD010000208.1 GCA_013336205.1 Lentimicrobium sp.
TAGGTTTGAAATTAGTCGTTGATATTATTTTTATTTATTCCCATTTCGCTTTTGACCGTGCCTGTATTGCATTCCTCTTCCTGCTTGTCCACTTTCGCGTGAAAGCAGATCGCGATAAAAGAAAACGAGTTTTTCCTGCTGTTGAGGTGTTGCAATTGCTTTAACTTCGAGCAAATGTTTAATCGTAAGTTGCTTAACCTTACTATGCAATGCGCCTGTCTGAGAAGAAATTCCATCCAGTTTTGACTGATCAGGACTTTCTTTAATTATTTCCTCTATCAATAGTGAATTAAGTTGCCTGATTTCAGAAAAAAGTGGTTTAGCATCGGCTTTAAATCGTTGCCTGGAATCCCGGAAATCCGATTGTTGCGTTTCGCTAAAACCCAGTTCTTCTATGAAAAACGCATGTCCTGATGAGAAAGCAACTGAATCCCGTCCTTCTTCTAAAAGAGGAATTGGTGGTGGCATTCCCTCTTTAGCATGAAACCTGTTTACATGTACCCACATGGTAGCAAGTACGGCAATATTTATTATTGTCAGAATTCCGACAACTATCAGAATGAGTCTGTTTCGGTTATTTTGTATCATTACCCGTAGCGTTTAAATCATCAGTCAGGTAGCTCTCAAGAGCCAGTGTAGATTCGTCTTCCAGATTTACATCGCTTGCAAAAGCCTGTAATTGCGCTGCCCTGTTGGCTACTTCCAATTGGTTTCCGGATAAAGCACCGGAGGAAACTGCTGTAAATAGCTGCCCGCCGATCCAGATACCAAGAATCACCGAAGCTGCAACTGCAGCAAGCATTGGACTTAAACGAATTATCCGTTTAACAGGAATTTCCTTTTCAGGATGATTAACTTCATTTTGTTGCATTCTAAACAGAAGCCTGTCATAAAACTCAGGATCCGGTTTGTTTTTGCGCCCGGACAATAGTGTATCAAAACTGTTCCGGCATTCATTCAGCAACCTGGTACATGAACTGCAGGACCCGAGATGCCGTGATAATTCCTCATCCAACTCAACAGGCTTACGTTGAGTCAGCAGATCAATTATCCTTATTTCAGCTTCAGTGCATTTCATGACTGTATTGTTTGATGGTTTGACACGCAAATGTTTCATATCCTGCGTCTTTCGGTTTAATTTTTATAATTTTTTAATTTAGCCTGTAAGCCGGCCCGCGCACGATGAATCAGGGATTCAACAGAAGAGAGGGTTGTTTGCATAATCTCGGCAACCTCTGCATAGGAAAGATCTTCAAGCTTATTCAATGTAAAAGCGATGCGTTGTTTTTCAGGCAATGACTGAATTGCCCCTTCAATAATCTGTTTAAGTTCTTCCTGTTCAAGATAATCCGGATTCTCCACAGGACCAGTTTCCTGAGGTTCATTACCGGAGCTGCCGAATCCAAACAAAGAGTCAATCTCTTTCCAGAATCTGCGCTTTTTGTTATCACGCAGGTGGTTGATTGAGCGGTTAACTGCTATCCTGTAGAGCCACGTGCTTAGTTTGGCATCTCCACGGAATTTCCCGGAATTCCTGATCGCTTCCATAAAGACTTCCTGGGCTACATCTTCAGCATCATGCTCATTCTGAAGAAAACTATAACATACATTATATACGTTAACCTGATGGTTGTCAACAAACTGACGTCCGGCTGAATGATCGCCGAGAGCTAGTCTGTTTAACAATTCGAGGTCTGTCATAGGAAATCCGTACTTTTTTCCGTTAAATTACATTGATTTTGACACTTTTTTAAGAAAAACCTGCGCTGATCCAAAAGAAATAAATGCTCTTCGCCTTTTTTCAAACGATCATAGCCTTTATACCCTTAAAAGGTTTTTGATCCGGGGAGGATGGCAAAAGGCTGAAAACATAAAAAACACATGGTCATTCCGGAGATAAGTCCACCACTTCCTCAATCTTGCTGATTACCAAATGAGGCACTTCAGAGTATCCCTGAGGAGTTTAAAAAAAGAACCGCCTTTATCCGGGAAACCGGCAGCATCTCCCGATGTAACCATCTCAGGTTAAATAAAAATGAGGTTCAGACTTTCCGGATTTTTTCATGGAGAAATTATTGTTGAAAATAAAAACGTAACTTTACAGTGTTCATTTCAATAAAACTATGCGACAAACATCACCGGCTAAGAAATTATTCCATAATTCCCTGCTGGCTATACTTTATGCTGCCGCGTTCAGTTTGTCACTGAACATTCATCATCCTTATGATTACCTGAATGATGGAACCGGAAGTAATTCAGCGTTTAAGCAACAGGCTATTTGCCTGATCCCAATAAATGAACAGGATAACAAACCCACCAATAATCCTGTCAATGTACTTCCAATTGCACTTTTCAAAGTTTCATCTTTACTAAACAGCTATAATTTTGATAATCCGGAGTCATCGTCCCTTTTATCAGACTTCGGCAATGCTACTTTTTACACTCAAAAAGCATCAATTGTCGTTTTACGCAGACTAAGAATATAGAAGCCCCCGCCTGAACGAATATTAACTGAAAATTATTTCCTGCATTTTAAACCGGCAAACCTTTAATAAAGATTTCACGTGCTTTACGGATGTGAATCAGTTTGCGGAAAGTAAACCAGGATATTTTATCATTCATTGATAGATATTATCCTTATAACGTTGGTCTAAAATCAAGCGCAGGACATTGTACAATATTTAATCTCTTAAAAAATGTCAGATCAAAAAACAGGTAAAGCCGGTATGACAGGCTTCAAACCCTTTTTAATCATTTTTGCTGTGCTGATCGCAGCACTGGTTTTGATTAAACTACTTATGTCGGCAATCATGTAACAAACTGTTTATCAACAGTTGAATAAGCAGGGCAGGTAAACAAAATGGGTTTACTGCCCTGCTTTGTTTAAAGCAACTATAATATAAAACTGAATTTTGAGTTAACTATTAACACCGGAATGTTGATAGTTTATGTTTCAGGTTCTGCATTACGGTCTGCAATTAGCCTAATTTTACTGTGAATTAAACTATAAAACAATGATTTCAGGAATTCTTCTGCAAATAACACAACCTGCTGCGGCATTAACCGACACTTTAACCAAAACCGCAACCCAAACAACACAACCAACCGAGATCAGTCTTTCAATCTGGGAGATGTCCCTGAAAGGGGGCTGGATTATGCTACCCATTGCCTTAATGTCGGTTGTTGCCATTTATATTTTCATTGAAAGATATATTGTGATTAACCGGGCCTCGCGCGATGAGCATAATTTCATGAACAACATACGCGATTTTATTCACAACGGACGTATTGATTCAGCACTTTCCCTGTGTAAAAACAACCGCACGCCTATTGCAAGGATGATTGAAAAAGGGATTATCCGTATCGGCAAACCCTTGAATGATATTAATGCCGCCATAGAAAATGTTGGCAAACTTGAAGTTTCCAAACTTGAGAAAAACCTTGCTGTACTTGCTACCGTTGCAGGAGCAGCGCCAATGCTTGGTTTTTTGGGCACAGTTATGGGTATGGTTCAGGCCTTTTACGATATGTCGATGGCTGGCAACAATATCGATATCGCTTTGCTTTCAGGCGGCATTTACCAGGCAATGATCACCACTGTGGCCGGTCTTGTTGTAGGTATCATCGCCTATATTTGCTACAATGTACTGGTTGCCAGGGTTGAAAAAGTTGTTTTTATACTTGAAGCCCGGGCTACTGAATTTATGGACCTGCTTCATGAACCTGCCTGATATAAAATAGCCTGCAAATAAAGTTTCCAAAATCAATTGAAGTATTATGGCAATTAAAACCAGAAATAAAATAAGTACTGAATTCAGTATGGCTTCCATGTCTGATCTGGTATTTCTGCTGCTTATATTTTTTATGCTCACCTCTACACTGGTGAGTCCCAATGCGATTAAACTGTTACTGCCTTCAAGCAGCAGCAAAACGATGGCAAAACAATCGGTTACCGTCTACATTGACAGCAATTACAACTATTTTGTAGAAGAAAACCCGGTTGCACAGGAATTTCTGGTGGAAACTATCGGCAATAAACTGGCCGGTCAGACAGATGCATCCATCGTACTCCGGGCCGATCAGAGTGTCCCGGTTCAGTATGTTGTTACGCTTATTGATGCCGTTAACCAGATTAATGAATTAACCGGAACAAAGCACAAGGTAATTCTGGCGACCAAACCTGTTAAATAAAGCTACAAGCCTTCCGCTTCTTTATGGCAGGGTATTTGAAAGATCAAAGAAAAATAAACGACAGTGAAAATAGACAGGGATAATATAAAAGGGCTGGCCGGAACAATTGTTTTTCATGCCCTTTTGCTGATAGGCCTATTGCTGATGGCGCTGAAGACCCCATTACCATTGCCTGAGGAAGCCGGGGTTGAAGTAAACCTTGGAAACTCGGAAGACGGAATGGGAGATATTCAACCTGAACTTCTGGCTGCCGGGGCCGTTGCAGCCCCTCCTCCTACCCGGTCTTCCGCAAAGGATGAGGTGGTTACCGAGAATACTGAAGAAACCCCTGCTATCGAACCAATAAAAAAAGACAAACCTATTGCTGCCGACAAACCGGTAAGCAAACAAATAACCAAACCAAGCCCTACTCCCGAACCTCAGCCAGTTGTTAATCAAAATGCCTTATATAAAGGAAAAACAGGAACGGCAACAGGTGGTGGAAACCAGGGTATAACCGGAAAACCCGGCGACCAGGGAAAACCCACAGGAACACCGGGTTCAGATAATTATGATGGTTCCGGCGGTGCCGGTGGTGGGGTGTCTTTTTCTCTGTCTGGTCGCAGTTCAAGGCAAATACCCCGGCCATCCAATAAATTCACAGAACGGGGCACTGTTGTTGTTACCATTTTTGTTAATCGCGCCGGCTTGGTCACCAGGGTAATTTCAGGTGTAAAAGGCTCTACAACCTCTAATCTTCAGCTACTGCAGCTTGCCGAGCAGGCAGCGAAACTGGCACGATTCAGTCCGAAAGAAGATGCGCCGGAAGAACAAAAAGGCAGCATCACCTATATATTTGAGCTTAACTGAGTTACTGAAGTAATGAACTATCAGCAAACACTGGACTACCTGTTCAGCCAGCTTCCAATGTTTCACCGCATCGGCGCAGCTGCCTACAAAGCCAACCTCGACAATACCATTGAAATTGGCAGGATTACAGGAAATCCTCATAAGAATTTTCCCTCTGTACATATTGCCGGCACTAATGGCAAAGGATCTGTTTCAAATATGCTGGCTTCTGTTTTACAGGAGTCGGGCTATAAAACGGCACTCTTCACCTCCCCTCACCTGGTCGATTTCCGTGAAAGAATCAGGATAAACGGAAAAATGATTCCTGAGCAATTTATCTGCGATTTTGTGGAACAATACCGGGAAGATTTCGAGCGCATCCAACCTTCTTTCTTTGAAATGACTTTCGGACTGGCAATGAGTTGGTTCAGTAAGGAAAAAGTTGAGATTGCCGTAATTGAGACCGGAATGGGTGGCCGGCTTGATTCAACAAATGTAATCATGCCAATGATTTCGGTAATTACCAACATAGCCCTTGATCACACCCAATTCCTGGGAACCACCATAGCGAGCATAGCTAAAGAAAAGGCAGGAATTATCAAGCCCTGTATACCGGTGATCATTGGTGAAACTGATCCACAGTCTGCTGATGTTTTCAAATCTGTAGCGCTGGAGAATAAGTCATCCATTAGTTTTGCCGACAAGGAAATCACCCTGAGTCCTGATTTATCAAATT
>JAAXUD010000209.1 GCA_013336205.1 Lentimicrobium sp.
GTTTCTGCCTTATTGTCGTGAAAAAGTTGTCGTTCGTTCTTTGAACCAGATTGACAAAGAAAGGCGCTTTTTTCACTAGCAACTCAGCTGAGGATTCGATAACAGCCGATCTTGAATCCAATCCCACGAGGTATTGCGACATACGTCCGTCAACTTTAATCTTAATCACGCTTTTGTCAGGGATAACGACCGGCCTGACGGTTAAATTGTGCGGAGCTATAGGGGTAATGACGAAATTCTCGGATTCAGGGGTGATAATTGGTCCGTTGCAACTAAGAGAATAAGCTGTAGAACCAGTTGGCGTTGCTATTATCAATCCATCGGCCCAGTATGAATTCAGCAACAGGTTATCCACAAATACATGTACCAGGATCATTGATCCCGAATCCTTTTTGTTTATTGTAAATTCATTCAGCCCATAATTCAGTTCACCGAAAATGTTTCCGGGAGTCTCTACTGACAAAAGAGAACGCTTATTGAGCGAGTAATCATTGCGCCTGATTGCATCTATTGCAGGACCAATTTCACTTTTCGAAATACTCGATAAAAACCCCATCCGCCCCAGGTTTATCCCCATAAGCGGAATACCGGAATCTCTCAATAATGAGATAGAGTCAAGCATTGTACCATCACCCCCGATTGAAAACAAAAAATCTGCATTTCCGGGCAACTGATGATAATGAGTAAATACCTCAGGCATTTCGGTGAATATCGCTTTGTCTTTTACAAAATTGTAAAACGGTTCGAAAATCATCATGGAAATTGCGCTTTGCTCCAGTTTTTCAACTAATTGCTGAAAATAGAAGAAGCGATCGTCTGCAAAGTTCTTTCCGAAAAGTGCTATTTTCATAATGATTAGATTAATCCGGCCAAACTTTTACAGCCTTACTGTTGAAAATCAATGTTGTCCGATAAAATTTGAAAATACTTTTAACTCCAAAACACCAAAATCCTTTATATGTGAAGATTGAGTTGGTGAACTCGGGTGATTCTGAAGAAGGTTTCATAAAAAGCAAACACTATGAGGTAAAAAATGGCAGGGATGCTCCATTATCAGAGGGTTCGAATCTTCCAGTAACTTTCCCCGGACACTTATAATGCAAATGTACAACAAGCAATTCGTGTTTAACTCAGATCGCAGCCATAAAATGCAGAAAAAACCCCGTTTCACCCGAGCCATTGACAGAAAACTCAGCCCGGAATACTTTATCATAATAGGTCACAAAATCCAATCCCAGACCGAATCCTTTAAGTAAGGCACCAGGCAATTGGTTCGATTCGCTATTTTCAGATGGAAACACCTTTCCGGCATCGGCAAAGGCGCTAAGGTAAACTGACCAGGGAATCGTATTAAATTTACCGGAGCGTGGCCATTTTAGCTTAATTATTGATGGTTTAATCACAGCGAACTTCGGGTTAATCTTTAATAGCCAGAAATTTCTTCCGTCAATAACATCATATTCATACCCCCTGACATAATCGCGGCGGTAGCCGAGCGCTTGCGACTGGTAATACGGCAATTCAACATCGGAGATCAGCCTGCCGGTTAAACTACCCGCCAGGTGCCAGTTTCTGTTGAATTGATGATAAGCCCTTAACACCAGCTTTGCTGACAAATAACTATACACATCGCCCGAAAAGAGACTTGTCCGGGCAAACTGTGATTCAATATACCAGCCGTTTAAAGGATAAGCGCGCTGGTCGCGAAAATCAGCTTTTAGCAAATAGGAGATTTCGTAGAAACGGGGCTCCTGGTTTCCTTCATTGGAATAGGCCGGGTTAAGCAGCAACAAGGAATCACTGACTAATCTAGTGTTATATCGGAGCTGAAAAGTATGTGAAAAATGAATATCGGGCCGCCACCTCACAAATGCAGCTATATCAGCAGCATGCTGAAGAAAATCATCGGCACGTGCATAAATCAGCTTATCTTCCTCAGTAATATATCCTGTTTCACGCTGCCTGCCCAGCGAAACCAACAGCCCGGCACCGAAGGTCTTTTTCCGGTTCAGGTATGGTATTTCATACAGCAGGGTAATTTCCTGCTGATAACCAAGTTTAATTTTAAAGTGTAGTTTTTCAAGCCTTCCACGAAAATTCTCCTGTTGAAGAAACAGTCCATAACTCACCCTGGATAAGTCACCGTTTTCAAGCCAGGCGTTAAAATTCCGGTCAGCTATTTCGAAAACCGGCCAAACCCAGGTGTACCACCGCTCAGTAAGGTTAATAGTAAAATCGGTTGTTTTATTCCCTTCATTCTCACAAGCACTGATGGTAACAAAATGAAACAAGGGAAGATTCAGAAGATTTATACGGGATTGCTCAACAAGTGCAAATACTTGTCCTGAAGGCAATGTGTCTCCCCTTGTAAATTCAAGTTCCCTGAGAATAATACTCTCATGGGTAACCTTATTCCCGGTAATCAATATTTTGCCGACAATAACAGGTTCACTTGCGTTAGCCTGAAAGAAAAAAGAAAAATGGAAGACAAACAAAGCCAGTAAAAACAGCCTGCGCAGCAAGATCATAAGCTACTTTCAGATATCAAGGTATTTCATCAACGAATCGTAACGATCCTTGAGTGAATCGCTCAGATCATTTTCATAAAACGAAGCCTTGATCAGGTAATTAAATCTTATAAAAGTCTGGATTACCGGCCCTATATCCATCCGGTTAATCTTGATGGTGACTTCCATCCGTGTAGAGTCGGGAAGTGTGGTCACATAAAGGCTGAGGATGCTGGCATCAGAGGATTCAACAATCCGGGCAATTTCACTCAATGAATAATCGCGTATACCCATTTCCAGCACAATAATTCCACCGGGGTTGTCAACAGCAGCCAACCTTGCGAAATACTTCACCAGGCAGGAAAGTGTGATAGACCCCAGGTATTTATTCTTATCATCAATAACCGGAATCAGGGTTAGTTTTTGTTCATAAACCTGCCTGATCACATCATATACATGCTGATTTTCTGTTACATAAGGTTTTTGAAGCGACAGCACATGATTCCCCAGCGGCTCTTCATAGCTGTTCATTTCAAAAATATCTGACTCGGAAATTAATCCCAGGAAGTCAGCATTGTTCACAATCGGAAGATGAGAGACCCTGAACTCTTCCATCCAGTTTAATGCCATCAGACCACTATCGGAGGTCTTCAGAGGCATAATGGCATCGCTGATGAGTTCTTTGGCTAACATGGATATACTTTTATCAGATATTGGTACAAACTTAATCAATAAACGCTTACGAGTTTGAGAATCGTATCAATAATCAATAGTCCGTTAATTTTAAGAATCACGCAAAGACGCTATGACGCAAAAAAATGATTATCATTATGTTATAGATATTCAGTGCTGTTATTCAATATCCTGCAAATCAGTTGATTAAAAAATATTAACGAAGTATTGAATAATAACAACAAGGGAAAAATTCCTTAGTCCCATACAAACTTCCATTTCCCATCCGGTTGCCGTTTCCAAACTGTATGAAAATAGCCTTCCTGTTTTTGGATCAGCCCGGCAGAATCAGGAAATAAGTATACAAACTTCCCATACGTATAAGCAAGGTCACCCGAAGCAGCCACCTCAATAAAATCGGGAGACCAGCTCAGGCGTTCGCCAGGCTGTTTGTTTTCTTCCAGATAGGCTGAAATTGAATCGAAACCAATTACCAGATTGTTTCCCCTTTTCAGCACTGCGCCAGGTGCGGCAAAGTTGAGAAAAGCAGTTTCAATGCCGCTATCAGCAGCCATTCTTGCAAAATCCAGTTCTACAGTCCTGACTTCTTCTTTAAGAAGATTCATATCAGGTGAACCGGGCTTATTAATGCAGGAGATTATGAAAATAAGAAGAACAAACAAACAATTGTTTTTCATAGCAGATTTTATTGCTTTTTGTTTGGCCATCCTATGTCCTGACATTGTAGGTTAAATTTTTACCTTTGCAGCACAAAAGCATCAGGATATGACCAAATTAAGTGTAAATATAAATAAAATTGCAACCCTTCGCAATGCCCGTGGCGGCAATTTGCCGGATGTACTGAAGGCGGCAGTGGATTGCGAACGTTTCGGGGCGCAGGGTATAACGGTGCACCCAAGGCCAGACGAACGGCACATCCGATACCAGGACGCCTATGATCTTAAGCCATTAGTTACCACTGAGTTTAACATTGAAGGAAATCCGGAGCAGGCATTTATCGACCTGGTTCTTGCGGTGAAACCAGCCCAGGTGACCCTCGTTCCTGATGCCCATGATGCCATTACTTCCAATCATGGCTGGGACACAATTACCTATCGAAATTACCTTACAGACATTATCAGCGAGTTTCATAAGCACGGCATCAGAACTTCAATATTTGTAGATCCTGAGCCTAAAATGGCTGAAGCTGCTGCCGCCACAGGCACTGAGCGCATAGAGCTCTATACCGAAAGCTATGCAAAAGACTACCTTTCGGGCCGCGAAAAGGCCATTGCTCCTTTTATCACCACAGCCAAAGTTGCGATAGCAGCAGGACTAGGCCTGAATGCCGGCCACGACCTTAACCTGGACAACCTCCGTTATTTTGCGCAGAATATACCGAACCTGTTGGAAGTATCCATAGGTCATGCCCTGATTGCCGATGCATTGTATTATGGACTTGAAACCACTATACAGCTATACCTGAGGGAATTAAAGCCCTGGCTGCCTGTTTAAAAGACTAAGAGAGAGAAGCTCCCTGCTGTGTGAGGATAGTAGTTTATAGATTATCACCTGCTTCATACTTCAGCCTTGATCCTGCTGGCTTCCGTTTTATTTCAACCTTAATTTTATGAAACTTTTTTACCGACACTTTGGCGAAGGCCAGCCACTAATTATTCTTCATGGAATTTTCGGCATTTCCGACAATTGGGTTACTCTGGGAAAAAGGCTGGCAGAAAAATTTTCGGTATACATCCCCGACATGCGCAATCATGGGCAGTCGCCGCACAGCCCCACGTTTAATTACCTTGCCATGTCTGATGATCTTCTGGAGTTTATGGAGGATCATCAGATTGAAAAATCACTTCTGATAGGTCACTCGATGGGAGGAAAGGTAGCTATGACTTTCACCCTTGAGCATCCGGAAAAAGTTGAGAAACTGGTGATTGTGGATATCAGTCCCCGAAAATACCCAGGCCGGAATGTGCATTTTGATATGATCAGCGCCATGATGGCAGTAGATTTTGATTCCGTCACCACACGCGATGAGGTTGAAAGGCAAATGGAACTCAGCATCCCTGACAAGCGGATCAGGCTTTTTGTAATGAAAAACCTATACCGCAAAACAAAACACGCATTCGACTGGCGGCTCAATCTTCCGGCTATCAGCACGAATATGGATTATGTATTTGATGGAGTAAACAGTGATGCAGAATTCAATGGTCCGGTATTGTTTATTAAAGGTGGCAAATCTGATTATATTTCAGCTGAAGACCTCCCGCTTATCCACAAGAATTTTCCAACAGCCAGGGTGCAGACCATTGCCGGGGCTTCCCATTGGGTTCATGCTGATTCTCCAACTGAATTATGCAGGCTGTTCAGCCAGTTTTTAGGGAAAGAGTGCACTGTCGCAGATTCCGGTATTGAATAACAATAGTCCGTTAATAATAAGAATCACGCCTGTCTGCCTGAATGCTCAGGCATTCAGACAGGCAAAGACGCAAGGACGCAATCCCGATAGCTATCGGGATGATATTTAATATTTTACAAACCAAAAATGAATTTT
>JAAXUD010000733.1 GCA_013336205.1 Lentimicrobium sp.
TATATGCTTGAATCTCTGATTTCGCCTTACCCATTGGTAACTTTTCTGAAAGTATGAATGTCTGCTATGTTAAACTCACATAACCCAAACAAAAGGTAATATGTCTTTTATTCAAAAATAAGAAATTATACCGGAAGACCTTAAAACAAAAAAACCTGGAGTGCTCTAAATTTACACCAGCTCCGGTAATCCGTTATCAACCTTGAAATGTTTGTAAAAAACTTTCAATCAGATATATAAGCTGTATTTCTTTTATATCGTAATTTATTCAGGCGCAAAAAGAATACAAACCAACGCTAATTTACCGCTTACCTCTCGGTAAGCTGGTCAGGCCCGGGATTTTTCAGCAAGCGTAAATAATTATTTTACCGTTGCCCCAAACTGAGATCAGCTTTCCTGACTTAGAGATGGAAAGCCGTCCTGCGTATATATCTTCCTTCCGGAGAATGATGTCAGGCAACGGCTATCTTCTTTACCGCCGTAAATAATTCGTTTTCAATTGCATCTCACTAAAAGCGCAATGAGTTTTCAGTCATTTTTGTGACAACCTCATTTTCAAAATTGTACAGCTTTACTAAGGTTTGAGAAGAAGCATCAGCATTCTGTGGTGTTATAACTATAAATTGCATTGTTGTCTGGTTTGGATTATGGTCAATCCATGTTCCGGAATTGGCATAAATACACTTCTCATTTTTATAATTTTGAGACGCAACAATTTTGGGTTGGTGGGTATGACCAAATACAACAATTCTTTTGTCTGAGGCAGGATTCATAAAGTACTGTAAATTTGCCTGATAGTCTGTCTCAGTGGCTGAATTGACGGAATCGATGGCACGGGAAGTAGCTATATGTATAGGTACATTATTGAGCGTTTGCCGTGCTTCCCAACTGTCCTGGATCCCATTGAAAAGATTCACCTTGATCAATTCACCGGGAGATGATTGATAAGGAATAAGATCGTTTACGGAATACGACCCAGAGAACCCATTAACATTTGTTAAAATAATGTCCTCATCAAATTTATTGGTTATCGGGAACATTATTGTTGTCATATACCACATCTTCCAATACCGGTATAATAAATCCTGTGATTCTTCAGTTGAAATACCCGTTGTAAGAATCGGTGTGGTTCCGCCAGGGGCCGGCCTGCCTTGTTTAACATAGAGTGCGGCAATTCTTGTAAAAAAATATCCCGGAGGCATGATGGTGCCCGGCGCAATATCCTGGTTCGAAACAGGATCAGGAGCACAAAATAAATTGTAGCGGTGGCCATGCTCAATGGCTATTATGGGACAGCCAACCGGTGAATAAGTTCCTAAACCCAGCACAGCATCCCTTGCCTGATTTATCCCCGGAAGGATACTTTCAATATTCGCCGCCGTAATTGTTAAATCGTGATTTCCAGGTACATAAGTAACTAAGATCAGCCCTTCCTGAATTATACCATTCAAAGCATCAAATACGCCTTTGTTGGTAGTCGCAATGCGTCTGACAAAATCAGCCTGATCTGAACCCTGATAAGTATCGGTTGTAGCCGGCACAAACCACTCATCAATCAAATCGCCGGCTATAACAAGTTCTTTAACATTTGGAGAGACTTTTATCTCTTTAATCAATTTTTCAAGGGCTCCAAGGTTGTTCTTGCACTCAGCATAACTGAGATCGGCACCAAGGTGCAGATCGCTGATAACAACAATCATATTCTTTTCATTCCCGCCATTGCTAAATGGGTTTGTTTCTGAGGAATCTGATTTTTTTAATGATGTGAATCCACTTAACAGCGACATCGCTAAAAACAGTATTGCTAATCTCAAAATAGTTCTCATAATTAACTTTCTTTTAAATTCTACTACCAATATGACTTTCAGGCATTCATGCTGTTTTTAATTGTTTTCAGTTTCAATGAATTAGATTTGTTATAGTCTTGTTGATCAATTTGTTATAACATTCCTGTTTCTGATTGTGTCCTGTTATTATGCTGAGTAACGGTGGATGCTATGCCAGGTAGAGTTCCTGACTGTCAGCAGATTCAATTATGCCTTTGTACCCGCCATTAGATATAGCCTTTGAGGATCTTGTACCACGGTAAATATACAAAATCATTCCTAACCTGTTATTAACAGAGAAATATGTATATAGTAATGATTATCAAGCTAATATATGAGATTGCTGCTGTGTTTTAAA
>JAAXUD010000210.1 GCA_013336205.1 Lentimicrobium sp.
CATAGGCGCAAACAGACTGAAGAATGACACGAAAACCACTATCATCAGAATAAGTGTCAGTAAGGAACTCAACACATGCGGAATCCTGAATCTGCGTATTTTCAGATTATCCAGGATATCAACCAGGGGCCGGCCAATAACTGAAATTACTGCTGCCGCCAGAATATAGAACACGATATTTGAGAAATACCATAAAAAAAGCAATCCCAGGATTGCAAATACTATACTTAAAATTATTCTGGTGGTCCGGTTCATAACAGAAATTTTTAGGCTAATTTACAAATCATTTATAAATATATGAAATTCAATTCAGTAATTGCATTTTGCAGTTATTGGTCGCCTATAAATTAAAATTCAGCGTTAGTTTCAACGTCAGATTCTTTTCAAAACTATCAAAACTATAGGCCCCGCTGCGATAGAAAAGTCCCAGACCAAGGGCTGAAAAGGCTGATTTCAATATGTTGCTTACCAGAATTCCGCTTTCAAAATAGCCCATTTCCATAGTTTTAAACGTGGCATAACGATGCCGCCAGGGATCTTTTAGACTTCCAACTCCGGCATTAAGGGCAAATCCGAGTTCCGGCTCAAAAAACTCAGACCTGAAAAGCAGTTTCCCGAAATTATGCGAAATAAAAATCGCAGCAACCCGGTCGTTGAGAAATTCATCGGTCCGCATAGTCGCGAAAGCGCCCGGAGAATAAACCGAAAATGAAGAAGTACGACTACCATGCCCGTTAAAAAGTTCTGAATACGGGGCCGGATTATCAATAAAACCACCGGTCAGCTGAACATCCGTTTTGCCAACCAGCCTGGTAATGAACGAAAACTTCAATTTGGCATCGAAGCGGTTGTAGTCGAACTGTCCGTCAAGAAAACCTGCAGTACTATTGGTGTATTGAACCCACAATATTGGAAATTTCGTCCCAAGAGAAGCTTGCTGAGTAGCATTCCGGATGAATTTCTCGCCCCAGGCGAATTTCAGACCAACAATCAATTTGCCAAAGGTGTGTTCCGAAGTGAGCACGGCCGGATCATCCTCATTCTGCTGGTAGGCATAATTAAACGCTGCCTTTTTGTAGGAACGGGCAATACCAACCCCTGCCTTCAGGTAACGAAAAATCCTGAAACCCAACATCGCTTCTGCCGTTTCACTGCGATCCATCCTGGTTAAATAAAACCGGCGGTAATTCTCCGGATGAAGAACCGTAATCACATCATCAAAAAAGTTGGTCCCACCCGATTCCTCCAGGTCATAAGCATACTTCAACCTGAGCGTCAGATCCTCATACCGCTGCAACCTGAGCAGCAGATCAGTCCCGTATTTAAAATCCTTATCCTTAAAACCATAACCCACATAACCGCCCACACTATAAAACCGCGAGACTCTTTCGGAAGTATGTAGTCCGATACCGAGGTAAAACCCTTCATAGGTATTGTACCGCATCAGGCGGTTCAGATCAAGGTCGAGATAGCCAAGGGGCACCTTACCCGACATCATGGCAGCCAGGCCTTTCATCCGGTTATCGAAGCTATTGGCCTTGCCAACACTGTCAACGATCCGGTATGTATTGATCTCGCGCAGCGTAAGCGAATCTATCCGGTATTGATTCCACAATGCTTCCGCCTGACTACCTGCCTGTGGGGTAATCTCAACGGCAATATTTGCGATCTCTTTCCCGATAATTTCCGCATCCAGCACTATATCACGCCGGTAACTCTTCCCGATTCCAACCGGCCGGGTCTTGTTCAAATTGATATTATTGAAAGTAACTTCTGTATTTAACTGAACCGGGAACCATTGCTTTCCATCAATGAACTCGTACATCTGCTGAATGCGCATCTCAAATTTTTCATTTGCCCTTGCCGGTTCCGCAATTACATTCTTAATTGCCCACAGCTTATTACTGATATACAGCAGACCTTTCATTCCGTCATAATTCTTACCGGGACGTGGCCTGAAACTTATCACAAAGGTGCTGTCGCCCGGCTGATTGCTGTATAAAGTATCTTCCAGGTTGAAAAAATAAAGATTTTCAGAATTCGGACTAACCGGATTAATGTAATTCGCGCCGGCAATACTGATGAATTCATCATAAAACGAAGCCGATTGCATCTGGGATATCAGAAAAATAAATAAGGGATCCTTAAATCCGGATGCCCTGGTCGCAATAATTTTATCATGACTTCTGTCAGGAAAAAGATATTTGTGTTCCGACACCGATTCCATCATGAATAGATGTTGTGTTTCAATCACTTTCAACAACTTAAGGTCAGCAGAATCAAGTGCCATCGTGTCGCCATGCCTTAGCGAATCGGCATTGATCGTAAATATCATTTTATCGTATGAATTAAACGAATAGGAGCTGATATTCCTTGGGTTATTAATATTCCGGTTCTCAACAGCTTTGCGGATAAACCGATGCGCCGGATTTTCGCCGGCCACAATCAGCACCTCACTCAGTTCTGTTTGCAGTTGTACCAGCTTTACCTGTAGGTTGGCCTTTTCTTTTCCAATTATAATTCTCTGCTTCCGGTAACCAACATAACTAATACCCAGCGATGTAATGGGTTCATGAGCGACGAGTCTGAAACGTCCGTCGATATCACTAACGCCTCCCTGCTTCCCATCATTGATTACAATATTTACAAAAGCAAGCGGCTCTGCAGTAGCTGAATCGCTGACCCGGCCCCTGACAACATATTCTTGTGAAAAACAAGTGAATGAAATAAATAAAGATAATATTAAAGGTAAGAATCTGATCATAGGTTAATTACAAAAATAAATACAATTACGAATCAGTATGCCGAAAGTACTAAAAAGAACAGTAGTGTTTGATAAAAAGGTATCCACAACTTTTATCAACGATTAAACTATGAAAATCTGAAACTTATTGTTAACCTTACTAAATTAGCAATAAATTCAATCCAACTATATGCAGGCGCGTTTGCTTGATTTTTTTACGAACCAATGCAGCTTATTTCTTTTGAATTTCAATCTGGCACAGAAGAAATTTGATGCGGATGCCATTCATGATATGCGCGTTGCTTTTAAGCGCATAAGGGCTGTTTATCTTTTAATGGAACGCCTGTTTCCTGAACATTTTGACATGGAGGAGGCAGAAGGTGTTTTAAAGGAACTTTTCCGCCTTTCGGGACGTATGCGTGATGCCCAGGTTCAGCAAACCCTGCTTGAAGTGCATGAAACAAACCTCAGTACAACCTTCGGGGAGTACAATGAGTATCTGAAGAAAACCGAAAAGAAATCCATAAAAAAATTCCGTGAATACCTGCATAAATCAGATGCTGAATCTGAACTGAAAAAAAAGCAACAGCATACCGGTCAGCTGATTTCAACCGCAGAAGATGAGCAAATCAGGCAACAGATCATCCTTTTTGTGCATGAGCTGATGGATACGGCCCACAATATGCATACTGAGCAGGAAAAAGACGAGAATCTGCACGAAATCAGAAGAAAACTGAAGCAATGTCATTATTTGCTTTCGGTGTTTGATCCCAACGACGCCGGACTTCCTGAAATAAACACCCGCATTAAAAGGCTTGACAAAGCAAATGATCTTCTCGGGGCATGGCACGATCACCTGGTGGCCATGGAAATGCTTGACCGGTTTCTTGATAAAGTCAGGCAGAAAGACCTCCCGGGCATGAACCGCTATACTTTACTCCGCGAAAACCTTGCGGAAGAGCGCCACCTGCTTCATATGAAAATACTGAAATATCTGGGGGAAAAACTGGATTTCTGATTGATACGTTTAAATGCCTGCCTTAGAAAAACTAATGTAACTTTGGATTTTCAAGGTGCCGCCTTCCATCCCTGTTTGTTTTCTTTTCGAGGTTTTTGGTGAAAGCCGTTGTCAGGTCAATGCCTGTTTGGTTGGCCAGGCAGATAAGTACAAAAAGCACATCGGCCATTTCATCCCCCAGGTCGGCATTTTTATCCGATTCCTTTTCCGATTGCTCACCATAACGCCTGGCCATAATCCGGGCCACCTCCCCTACTTCCTCCATCAGTATGGCCGTATTGGTGAGTTCATTAAAGTAGCGGACACCTTTTTCATGTATCCATTGATCAACTGTTGTTTGGGCTTCGGATATCGTCATTGGGAGAGAATTTCAGGGTTACAGAATTACAGGGTTTGAGGGTTACAGAATTACAGGGTTACAGAATTACAGAGTTTCAGGGTTATAGAGTTACAGGGTTGGGGTGGCTGAGTGTTTTGCGAAATAATCGTGTTTGATGACGTAATTTAGTTTCGCAAAATGTATCGAAGCCACAAGGCTTGAGGGTTACAGAATTTCAGGGGTTCAGGGGTGCCAGAAGTAGGGGCGAATAGAACCCTTCCACAGCCTTATTCCTTTACCTCCAGTTTAAAGCCTGAACCATGCACATTCTGTATAACAACAGCCGGATCGTGGCGCAGGTATTTTCGCAATCGGGCAATAAACACATCCATGCTGCGGCCGATAAAATAATCTGAATCACCCCAGATTTCCTTTAAAGCGGTATCACGCGGCAGCAGGTTATTCCTGTTGAGGCATAACAGCTTAAGCAGGGCAGCTTCCTTTGGCGTAAGCTTCTGTTCTCCGTTCGTATGCATCAGTAACAAATTAAAGGAATCGAAGCGGTATTTTCCGATATCTATGATGCCATTGGTTGTCCGCATATCACGGTTCATGCATCTTTTCAGGATGGCTTCAATTCGAAGGGCAAGTTCTTCACTGCTGAATGGCTTTGTTATGTAGTCATCGCAACCTACCCTGAATCCGGCAACACGGTCATCGTTGTGGCCACGGGCAGTGAGGAAAATAACCGGAACCAGCTGATTGATATTCCGTATATCGGCAGCCAGGCTGAAACCATCTTTCCGGGGCAGCATTACATCCAGAATACAAAGGTCGAAGCTGCCTTCGGTGAATTTCTGCAAACCTTCTTCGCCATCGGCCGCAACCGTAGTGTTATATTCGAGCATCTCGAGATAATCACACAACACTGCGCTCAGGTTTGGGTCGTCTTCAACCAGTAATATCTTGGCTTTCGGGGTCATGGTATTTGGTTGTTAATTCTGTTTTAGCCGCTAAAGGCAAATGAATCTCAAAAATACTTCCATTCTTTAGTTCGCTTTTTACCTTCACGAAACCCTTGTGTGCTTCAGCCATAGTCTTCACATAGTAAAGCCCTAAGCCGAATCCTTTTACATCGTGTATATTACCGGTAGGCACCCTGAATAATTTCCTGAAAATGTATTTCTGATTTTCAGAACTGATGCCAATACCTTTATCATGAACTTCAACAACGAACATGCCTTTAATGTTTCGGGTTATCACCAGAATCTCAGGATATACCCTCGAATATTTTGCAGCATTATCCAACAGGTTGTTGATCATATTCCTAAAGTGATTCTCATCAGCAAACAATTGATGATCAGGCGCATCAGGCCTGAAGTTAAGAAACCCGCCCTTATCATGCACCGTCAGCTCAAAGCTCTTGAGGCAGCTGAGCATAGCTTCGTGGGCATCAAAAATCTTCATTTTCAGCCGGAACTCACCTTTGTCAAGCACGGCAATCTGCAACACCTGCTCTACCTGATGCTTCAGCCGGATATTTTCATCAAAAATAATCCGGGCATAACGTTTGGTCTTTACTGCAGATTCATTCACCCTGGGGCTCAGCAGCATTTCACTGGCCAATGATATAGTTGAAATGGGTGTT
>JAAXUD010000211.1 GCA_013336205.1 Lentimicrobium sp.
ATATTACCATTTCAGACGTCTCAGGTAAGGCGATTTATAGTTCAGGCAAGAATCCATTGTCCAAGGGAATCAATATATTAACCATACCAGTGAGCGAACTAACAAAAGGATTGTACTTTTTAAGGGTTAATTCTTCTACGTTTGAAAAAACAATAAAATTCAGCATACGATAATAGGTATGCAAATAAAAAATCCCCGGCAAACAAGCCGGGGATTTTTTATTTTTAATTGGTTACGCAACCTCTTTCATGTGGACTGCTAATAATCAGTTGATATAGCGCTGCACTTATAAACTGCGGAGTATAAATGACTCCAGCTTTTTTAAGCTGTGCTGAAAAAGCTCTTAAATGATTCCGTGAACCTTTGGTAAGATTGGCAAAAACAAAATTTATATCCTGGTTGTCTATTACTTCCGTTAAATCCATCAGATCTTTAATATCCAGATCCTCAATGGTAGCCCCAACAGTAAGTGCATCTACCTGTGATTGCTGTCCTTGTGCAATCAGTGCATTGTATAAGCCTTGTAATTCCTGATTTACAAAAATCCCTGCCTGATGTTCGAGGCCTGGATCCGGCAAATTATATTTCTGAAGAATCCTTGCTACTGCATTTGTGTGTTGCAACTCACTGCCTGAAATATTTGTAAAAATCCTTATGGTATATGTTTCGGCCAGTTTCATGTAAACATCATGGGCCAGAAATTCTTCCTCACGCATATGGGTAAGCGCATCAATTTCTGTTTCACTTAACGGCTCAAGCGGCATTGAATCAAAAATTGCGTTACAGGCTAGTATTTCAGCATCTAAAAATGCTTTCTCAACGACAGCCACCTCCGCGGTGGTATCTTCTTCTGTTGAATTGCATCCACTCATAAGTGTGATTGCAGGAACTGTCATAAATAAAATAACAGCCATCATTTTTTTAGTTTTCATTTTTTATTGATTAAAGGTTAATAATAGAAGGCATAAGATTTCTGTATTCTATTGCCTTTGTGTTTCCTGGCGCTCTGTTACAATTTTGACACCAGCGCAAGGGTTAACCTCTTATAAGATTCGCGGGAAATCTTATAAGATATGCAGAAAACTAAATATTAAAAATTGGGAAGGCAGTTAAAGCTTATGATCTGATTATTGCTGTAATTCAACTAACAATAACTTCGGTCAGCCCGAAAATAAAATCTCAAAACCGGATCTGAGTGGAACAATGCGAATCCCTGAGGATTAATCAGAACAGGAATCCCAGGTTAATATACACTCCGCTATCACCATCGCGTTTATCAGCAGCCAGACCATAATCTACTGCCAGAATGAAATTCTGGTTCATTGCAATACGCAAGCCTCCACCGTAAGAAGCATGCAATCCCTGCTCGTTACTATCAGTAAAATAATCATTATAGTCTTCTCCTTCGGGCACAAGACCTTTGTCGACAAAGGCTACCCTGGTAATAAGGCCGATATCGCTGAATGCATTGAGTGAAAAATAGAAATTCTGTTTCCAGCGATAGAATTTCAGGAACTTATACCTGAGTTCAAAATTCCCATAAGTGAATGCATCTCCTACAATACGATTGCGCAATATACCTCTCAACGAACGTGCGCCTCCTAAACCATCATTTTTTGTAGTCCGGGTAAAAGTGTTAACCATATATGGTTGCATATAGAAAGGCGTATGACCGCTGATGGTGGCCTGCCAGCCAAGTCGGTAAGCAAAGGTCAGAAAATCTCTTTTTAGCGTAATATATTGCCTGTGTGTAACAGATAGTTTAGTAAAAGCGGTTTCGGTATTTCCAAGAAAACGAGGGCCGGTCATCATTACCAGCTCTGTCCATATTCCTTTATTTGGATTTGCTTCATTATCGCGGGTATCATAAACGAGGCCGAGTTTTATAAAATTATGAACACCCCCATCAGCTTCTTCTGCAGGAATTATTCCCCAATCCACATACTTGTCGTAAAGACCATCCACCTCAGGAAGTTTATCTTCTTCATCCTTTCCTTCATTTAAACGGTCAATATCAACAGAACCGGTTTTAATATTAAAATAGCCATATCCGGCCAGCCAACGGAAATCAGATTGACTGATTTTTCCCTGAAAATCAAGTGTAATCCTGGCAAGTTTTCGCTCGTGACGATAATACACCCGTGATATATAATCAGCCGAATCTGCATCATCCTCAAATGCGAGATTATAATTGGATTCATACCCGTTAAAACCATAAAAATCAAGCGCTCTCTCTGTCAGGAAACTGAAATCGGCGGTTATCCTGATCTGTTTTGGTAACAGATATTTTGAATCGAAAAACAACTGATTAATGCCGCTGCCTTTGGTTGTGCGCGACCATTCGCCATAGAGCGACCAGCGGTAATCCGGATATTGACTCCCATCTCCGTATTGAAAAAGGTTTCCTAAAACCCCGTATTGAAATCCAAGGTCAGAATCAAAGGCAACAGCAGGCAGTGCTCCAAAATTTAACCCGGTTTTCGCCTTTTCACCGGAATCCGGTGCCACCCTACTGACAGTATCAGCCTGCGAATAAATCAGACCGTTTTGCAAACAAAGCAAAAACACACCGGATATCAGAAAATTCCACAGGATTGACTTTATCACTTTCATAGAAACAACTTTATTGATTGCCCGAAGATAGCAATTTGATTGGAAAATTCAGATTAACCAGCTGGAAATATCACGCAATGATAAAGAAAGTGTCATAAATAATTAAACCCGGATATTGAACCCGTAAAGCCTGAACTGGTTAATAATTATTGTATTAAGAGAAAATTATAGTAGGAATCATATGCTATGAATATCTTTCCTGGTAAGGCTGGTTTGTATTCCTTCTTTTTTGCAATAAGGACACTCGTGAAGATATTCAGTAAAATCAACACCACAGCGGGTGCAGCGAAAGCGTGTGAACTTGAGAACCTCAACAGGCCTGGAAAATATTAGTAACCATGTACCAACCAGGGGTGTTAATAAAAGACTGACCAAGAATGCCCTTATGCAGCCCATCCTTCTTTTTGAAGCGATAACCGTAAGAATAAGCACCCAAAGCAAATAAAGGCACGCCAATACAATATAAAGAGAGATATCAGTCATAAGTTCATAAAAGACAACAGAAGACCAACTTAGTAATACAAGATAGCTGACAAAAATAAGTATTTTTCCACGAAATCAATTTTTTAGTAAAAAATCTTTTGGAAACCTCGGAAATATAACCTTCAGTATTAATGACAACAAGTTTAATAATATTTCATAAGACAATCAGGATAGTCTGAAATCGGCAAAAAAATCCGTATATTAGCCTATAATACCTTAAAGAAAAGAAATTGAAGAAAGCCATCAGAAACAACCCAATAAAAAAGGGCGACCCAAAAGTTATCAGGGGTTGGGTCATGTATGACTGGGCAAATTCAGTTTATCAACTGACTATTGCTTCCGCAATTTTCCCGATTTATTATAACCAGGTAACACGCGGGGGACCAGACGATTATACCGTTAAATTTTTTGGTCACGAAATCATCAACACAGTCCTTTACTCCTGGGCTATCGCAGCAGCTTATCTGCTTGTCGCCTTTCTTACCCCACTTTTATCTTCTCTGGCTGATTATACCGGCAGGCGTAAAACCTTTATGCAGGTCTTTACCTGGATAGGGGCACTATCGTGCGGAACACTTTTCTTTTTCAACGAATCAACCATTGAACTGGGCATTATTGCTTTTGCACTGGGAACTGTTGGCTATGGCGGAAGCATAGTTTATTACAATTCATTTTTGCCGGTTATCTGCCCACCAAAGGATCAGGACAAGGTAAGCGCCCGTGGTTATTCAATGGGATATCTTGGAGGAGTAGTCCTTTTGCTTTTTAACCTTTTTATGATTTTGAAACCCGGATTTTTCGGAATTTCAGACCCGCTATTGCCTGCGCGGATTTCCTTCTTTACGGTTTTCCTGTGGTGGATTGGTTTTTCTCAGATTACATTCAGACGACTGCCCCGTTACACTTTCCGCAAACGTCGGAAAGATAAGGATAGTCATATTCTTCTGGAAGGATATCGCGAATTGAACAGGGTTTTTAAAGAAGTACGCAAATCGAAAAAGCTAAGTCTTTACCTGATTGGCTTCTTTTTTATGATGATGGGTCTGTTAACTACCATGTTTATGGCCGCAACCTATGGTGAAAAAGAACTTGGATTAAAAGAAGACATACTGATTCCTGTTGTACTTATTATTCAGTTGGTCGGCATGGGAGGTGCCTGGCTATTTTCGAGGTTGTCTGGCCGTCTGGGCAATCTTCAGGCACTGCTCATTTCAGTGTTTATGTGGATTTTAACCTGTGTAGGCGCCTTTTATATTACCAGTTCCGTGGAGTTTATGGTTGTTGCATTCTTTATTGGCATTGTAATGGGCGGCTCCCAGGCCCTGGCCCGCTCAACTTACAGCAAAATGCTTCCTGAAACTACAACTGACCACACCAGCTATTTCAGTTTCTACGATGTAATGGAGAAGCTTGCTACGGTTGCAGGTACTTTCAGCTTTGGTGTTATTGAAGCAATAACCGGAAGTATGCGGTACTCTGTGCTGGCTATTGGTATCTTTTTTGTGATTGGAATCACTTTCTTGCTAATGACGCTGCGCGCTGAAAATATGCAGAAGAAACCGGTTCATATTTTGAATACAAAGAAGTAGAAATACTTAATATCTTATCTCCTTTTATCATCAACAGAGCCGGAATTTCGCAGGCTTAAAATTAATCTTATAACGCTCTTCAGGTATCTGTTGTTATTTGCGCGAAAATGCCTACTCAGGTATATGCTTAGATCATGAAAATCCAGATTGTTTAAACCAGAATATGGCAAAAAAACTCACACAACCACTTGTAATGCAGGCACTTGATCTGGCTTACAATAAAGCCTTATCGGGAATACCAGGAATGGATTCGGCGGAAGAACTGGCTGGCAGATACCTGAAACAGGATGGCACACTATCTGAAAAAGTAAATTCCCTGATCAGGTGGCAGAATGCGAAAGCCGGCTCAAGTGGCTTTATTACCGGCCTGGGAGGCTTCGCAACTTTACCGCTAGCCCTACCCGCCAACCTGGTTTCTGTGCTGTATTTCCAGGTGAGAATGATTGCCGCCATTGCCAATATGGGAGGCTATGACATTCGCGATGACCGGGTAAAATCACTGGTTTATGTATGTCTGGCCGGAAATGTCGCCAAAGATATCCTACAGGAGATCGGAATAAATGTTGGGACCAGGCTTACAGCGCAGCTGATCGGGAATATTTCGGAGAAAACTATCATAAGTCTCAATCAAAAGATTGGTTTTCAACTGATTTCAAAAACCGGAGGCCTTGGAGCCATCAACCTTAGCAAAGCCATTCCACTTGCCGGTGGTATAATCGGCGGTTCAATTGATATTCTTGCTACAAACCTGATAGGCAACATTGCCCGCAAAACATTTATTCAGGAGGGATAAAAGGGTGCATCATTAAACGGTTTGCAATGAAGAAACGCATTCTTAAGAAAGTAAGGATACGAATTATTTTATCCCTGAACTGACATTCTCGTTCTGAATACCATTCATTGATATTTCTATGCACCAAAAGTTCTTACGATCTCTTTAACGAAAAAAGGGCCCCCAAAACGGAGGCCCTTTTCATTTACATCGATTTAACGATTATTTGGTAACAACAACTTTTTTGGTGAAG
>JAAXUD010000212.1 GCA_013336205.1 Lentimicrobium sp.
GCGGTGAACTCCCTTCGGTCGGTTGCAGATTGCGGATTTCCCGGCATCCGACCTCCGACTTCTGACCTCAGACTTCAAAAAAAAACCAGAATTTATATCATTTCAAAGCATGGCACTTACAAAAGAACAGATCGCGCAACGCATCGCCCAGGAACTGAAAGACGGTTATTATGTTAACCTGGGAATTGGCATTCCAACCCTGGTGGCCAACTATGTACCGGAAGGAATTGAAGTTGTGCTGCAATCGGAAAACGGGATGCTGGGTATGGGTCCATTCCCTGAAAAAGGAACTGCCGACGCCGACCTGATCAATGCCGGAAAGCAAACTGTGACTGTACTTGCAGGAGGATCCTTTTTCGATTCCTCCACCAGTTTTGCCATGATCCGCGGAGGTCATGTTGACCTGACTGTGCTTGGTGCGTTTGAGGTAACCGACAAAGGCGATATTGCCAGCTGGAAAATTCCCGGAAAAATGGTAAAGGGTATGGGAGGTGCTATGGACCTGGTGGCTTCAGCCAAAAACATTGTGGTGGCCATGCAACATTGCAGCAAAGATGGCGAATCGAAACTGTTGAAAGAATGTACCTTGCCACTAACCGGCGTGAAATGTGTAAAGAAAATCGTCAGCGATCTGGCGGTTATTGAAATAACCGATGAGGGATTTAAATTGCTGGAGCGGGCGCCGGGAGTTTCGGTGGAGGATATCCGCAAAGTAACCTCAGGACGACTGATTATTGAAGGGGAAATACCCGAAATGCGTTTTTAATTTTTTCCCCTCTCAAACCATATGCAACTCGACTACATTGACCACATAAATGAATACGACGACAACATCGTCAGGCTATACGATTTTAATAGTGCAGAAGCTGCAAAATTCAGGGAGATCATTGAGAAGACCGTTATTTTGAATAAAAAGCAACTCGACCTTTCAACCATTGACTTTATTGAAGCCCGCAACTGCAGGCTGAGTCTCCGCATTTCGGAAGAGGATGAAGGAATTACCACCGCCGACAAAAAGCAATTTTTCTGCGACCTGACCATAGCCGGGTATGAAAAAATGGTTGCCCTGCTTGACCAGTTTTGCACAAAAGAGACAAAGGGATATCAGTTTCTGTATGACATTGACAGCCAGACTGATTTTCTGTTTTCACCGGCTGGGACGTGGTGAGAAGCTCAAAGTAAGAAGCTCAAAGTAAAAAGTCTAAAGTCCAAAGTAAAAAGTAAGCATTAGTTATTAGACATTTTACCTTCGGATCCGGAATGAGAAGCTCAAAGTAAAAAGTCTAAAGTCCAAAGTAAAAAGTAAGCATCAGTTATTCCACATTTTACCTTCTGATCCGGAATGAGAAGCTCAAAGTAAAAAGTCTAAAGTCCAAAGTAAAAAGTAAGCATCAGTTATTCCACATTTTACCTTCTGATCCGGAATGAGAAGCTCAAAGTAAAAAGTCTAAAGTAAAAGGTAAGCATCAGTTAGTCCACATCTTATCCCACCTGCATTCCATTTCGGCGGGCAGACTTCTGATGCGGACAGTCGCGCCTGATTATTTCCCAAAATCCGGATCCATCCCCGGTGTCCTCAATCCGGCCACTTCATTGGCCATCAGGATAAAAACATTCCAGCACAGACCCCGGGTGGAGGGCCACCAGCTTTCGGTAGTTGTATATTTTGTGGGGATAAATTCCTTGCTGAACGGCCACTCAGGATTCAGGTAGATTTCAGCCCAGACGCGGTTTTCCATCAGTTTTTCGGCCTTTGTCCAGCCATGTTTTAATCCCACCACATAGGCGCAATACTCCGCCCTGAACCAGCTTCCTCCGTTATAATAAAACCCATCACTTTTCCCATCGCTGTAATTGTCTTCGCCAAATTTTTCGAATGGCTGATAATCACCGGTGAGGTAAGTAAACCCTTTCTCATCTCTGGTTCTTCTTACGCAAATGGGCGCAGTGGTTCCATATTCCGGATGCGGGGAATTTGAAACTTTGTTCAGCACCGGCATCTGCTCCAGATGATTCTGAACCATTTCATCGGTCAACATAGGCCGGTCAAATAGCCAGAGCGAGAAAAATTCAGGTTCCAGATCGGTGAGGGTAATGATGTCGGGGAAATTCCTGTCGAACAAGAGGTGTTTTCTTTCCTTGTCGTAGAAATTCCGGTATTCCTTCTCTGCAATATCAATGTAGTCATCTGAAATATCAAACCCCAGTTCCTGAATCGTTCTCAAAGCAATGGCCAACATTCCCTGGTTTACGCCCAGGCGGTCGGTTTTGGGATTAAAATCAACAATATCAACCTGACTCAGAGAAAAACGTGCGGTGCATTTCCCATCGCGGTCCGCATCAAATTCGTTCAACACATAATCAACTGCTTTCCGGATTTTCTCCTGTGGAAGCTCAACACCAAACCTTCGCTTGTTCAGCATGGCCCATATCAGCCATTGTATAGTGGCTTCGTTGTCCTTTGCCTCAACCGATCCCATGAATGGTGTAATGATCGTTCCGATGCCTCCTTCGGGCGTCTGGGTTTTGCCCCATTGTTCCCATATGGAAAGGTTCAGCGCCTTGCTGTAAGTTGACACAGTGGCAAAAAAGGAATCCCGGTTGTACATATCGGGCGCATAATTCATATTGGGAACGTTGAAGGGCGTAAAATCCCGGGTATCGGTAATCCAGGTGAGCATATTGAAATTGGCATACAGCATTTTTTCAATCTGGGACCCCTCAAATCCTTTCGCTTCAGCCAAACGCGACTGCGCAGAAATCATAAACTCCTGATGCGATTTCCAGGGTTCAACAAAAATGTAAGTGATTTTCTCAACCTTTTCGCCTAAGGGAAGCAGGTTGTAAGGTTCCGGTTGCGGATGGTGCTCTGTAAATTGAAGATCCTTTATCTGAAGCTTACATTCCTTCCCCGATTGCGAGCCGATAAACATGGAAACGCTGTCACCTTCGATATAAGGCACAAGAATGCTTCCTTTGAAAAGGGTCCATTCATCTTCGTTGGCCGGAAAGTTATCGATGTACTTTACCCCTTGCTCCATTTCAATTGTTTTCTGACCGTTTTTCATCCTGAATAGTTTCACTGCCACACCGGTATTGCCTTTGCAGAGAAATGAAATTGTATACAGTTTCTGATCCTTTAAGGGCGTAATAAACTCAACTCCTGCCCTGCCGCCCGGATGGCCGGTGATGGAGATCAGTCCGTCCTTCCACTTCACTTCTGAGTTGCCTTCTTTTTGATATTTATCCGTTTCCGGCAACAAAATTTCTGACCCTGCATCCAGGTTGAGCATTTCGCCAAAAGTTTGACGGATGTAATGATTGTTTTCTGCCTGTTCAGGTAAAGTAGCCACAGCAAACAGATTGACATCGGGTAAACGCCGCATGCCAACAAATCCTCCGCCTCTTCCGCTGAAACGCCGGCGGGTGTTTCGCGTAAACTGATTTTTATAGCCGGCATCGGTCAGAAAACCAACCACCTCATTGCCAGGGGTAACAAAACCGGTGGCGGGGTATATTTCGTGGACAAATCCTCCTGGAAAATTCTCATATTCAAAGCTCACATAACGCTTCGGTTCTTCGGCAGGCTTTGAAGTTTGCTGCAAAATATAATACATACCCGGCATAGATGGCTGGAACAGCGACACTGTCTTCTTTATAATATTTGGATTTACAACCTCATAAGTAACTGTCGCCGAAAGGTTTGCATCAAACTCCGGAATATAGGAATCTCTTTTCAGGGTGATCCGGTTTTCATTTCCTTCCCATTGCCGGCCTGTCCAATGCGGAAGATTGGCAATTGTGCTCAGATCGAGGTTAGACAGATGCAGTGAAAACTCTTCTGTGTTGGTAACCAGTAACTGAGTATCCTTGTAAATATCGACCCGAAAACCTGACGTTTCATCACCCGCGATTCTTAGTTCCAGCGATTGACCGAAAACGGTTGTTATGCCTGCTAATGTTATCAGACTGAGCAGCAAGACCGGTATTTTATTTCTGAGACTTAACATAATCTGCGATTTGAGTCGGGTGAATGGTTACAATGGAATAGAAATGGAACTCTCAATTAGACAGGCTGTCATGAGCACAATAAAGATTCGCTGAATCGGCAATCCTATGTGCCTGAGTTCTTCTATTGTTCCTATGTGTTTGATAAAAAATCTGATAGTTTACTAAATCAAGAAACTTCTGTTAGTTGGTTCTTAACTTAAGCCCCATTCAAATTTTTATCTGATAATTATCTTCCGGGTTGCTGTATGGCCATCTTTCGTCGCAACACGAAGCAGGTATAAACCTTCAGCCATAACGGGAACTTTAATGCTGATCCCTGAATGCTGTTTTTGAACTGTGCAATCCTGCAGTTCTCTTCCATCTGAAGAAAGAAGGGAAATCCCAACGATATCCATATTCCCGATCAACTCTACAAAAATCATATCTTCCGCCGGATTCGGCCAGATTCTTGCCTGCAGCTCATTCTCTTCAATCCCAATAGGTGTTGCCCATAAGGTTTTTAGCTTTTCGACCTGTGGAACCGGTATTTCCCTGTCCCAGAGCTTAACTTCATCCACACTGCCACGCAACGCATAGAGGGTTTCTGTGTTATCCATCCTGCCGATGGTAATTGGCTTAGTGGATGGCTGAATAGTCCCCGAAAAGTCTTTAAACGAATCGAGGATGCCATCCACATACATTTCCATTGAGTAACCCGTGTAGAGCACTGCAACATGGGTATACCGATTCAGCTCAATGGGAGTTGAGCCATCGAGGTCTGCTACTCCTGTATTGGTTTTTACAGTCCACCGAAGGTAACCTTCCGGAGTAATGGAAATCTTGTACCGCTGCTGCCATGAGCCATGTGAGATAATAAACCGTTCCGATCCGAATTGTTCACACTTCACCCAGCAGCTAAGGCTTATGGCATCTCCAAAGTTCAGATCGGCATGATTCTCAGTATAAATGATATTTGACCCCGACGTAAAACGGTAAGCCAATGATGGAGCTCCCCGTGCATCCTCCGTTTTGGTGGCGCCTGAAACCGTAGCATGGAAGCGATCGGCAGCCATGTTTTTGTTGTCCTGATCAAACGGGTACCAGATCAGTGGCGCCTGAACGGCCAACGTTGTGTCTTTCACCAGCGCCCCGGTTGAAACGTTTGTAGAAAGCAGGTCCTGATTGGAAACCTGGACTGATATGCTGCCAACGACCGGACTTTCCGGTGCTGTCCAGGTAACTGAGCTTCCGGTATTCTGGTTTAATACGCCTGCGGTTGAACTCCATTGATATTCCAGTATTTCCCCCGGCGCTGGCTCAACCATAGCAGTAAAAGTATTGGTTTCACCCACAGCCGTGTATCTTGAGGCAGACTGTATCCCATTTACCACCGGTGGAAGTGGTATCCGGTCAACCACCAGAAGGTGTAACGTATCCTCAGCCGTCTGTCCATTGGCGGTGATCCTGCATTTTAATACTATTTCCGCCGGATTTGCCGGGGCGGTCAGCGTTGCCTGCGACTGGTTCTGACCCACAACCGGCACATCATCTATAAACCATTCAAACTGGACAGGGTCTCCGGTGCCGATGTTACCTGGCTCACAGTAAGCTGTGAATGAGGAATTTATTATTACCGGATTAAGCTCCGTTGAAAGTGCTTTGATGCGTAGATTCTCCGAATAATCATATTGATAATGATAATCAAGGACATCA
>JAAXUD010000734.1 GCA_013336205.1 Lentimicrobium sp.
TCTGACAGGTGATGCACCGTGCCAGTGCTCTGTATTGAGAGGAATTTTTACAATATCGCCTTTTCGGATAACCTGAGCGGGTTTGCCTTTTTCCTGGTAATAACCAATGCCATCAGTAACAAGCAAAATTTGCCCGCCCGGGTGTTTGTGCCAGTTGGTTCTTGCTCCAGGTTCAAAAGTTACATTGCCAATCGATGTATTATAAATACTATCGTTGTTTACAAGCATTTGAAGCCATGCTGTACCTGTAAAGTTGTTGTTGGTAATTTTATCTCCTTTTGGGAAAACCAATTCTGTATTACGTTCCATGGTATTCTGAGACTGTTTATTATTACATGCAACAAATAAAATTGGCATCAAAATCAGGCTGATTTTTAATATATTCTTCATCACTTCTACTATTTTTGAGTTCGGTTGTTGCAAGTATGTTTTAAAAATTTATTTGGTTTCCTTAGTGCGAATTTCAAGTACTTCATCCAATACTTTTTGGGCTGCTTTTGCTTCTTTTTTACCTACGGTTGATTTTATAATGTTTACGAATTGATGCAACTGTTCCGGCGTTAAGCCAATATTCAGGCAGATATTTATGTGTGCTCGTAGCATAGGTTCTGCGCCTCCAATGCTGCTTATTACAGAAATTGTTACCAATTCTCTTTCGGAAAAGGTTAAAACATCGCGTTCAAAAATATCAGCAAACAGATGTTCTTTGAGAAAAACATCGATTTCAGGAGCAAATGCTGAATATCCTGTTTTTGGTCCGTCTTGTGGTGTTCCTGTAAGTTTTCCTAGAATCTCTTTACCTCGCTCGTATTTATTTCGTTCGTCCTTGATAGGAGATGCTTCAGCTCCTAAATCATCATTTATACCTTTTGCTTTGCGATCATCCAATACTTCCATAAAAGTTTGCAACCCACGGATACTTCGCGGAAAACCACAATAGGCATATAAGTGAACAAGGACTTCTTTAATCTGGCTGATAGTTAATCCTGCTTCTAATCCGTTGTTTAGTGCAGATTTTAAGTCTTGAAGTTCGCCTTTGGCTGTGTAAGCTGCAATCGGAATAATACTTTGTTGTTTTGAAGTTAATTTCGGATTGGTAAACATTTCACTTTGTGCGTTAAGTTGAAAGGATAGGCAAACCATTGTAACAACTATCATCAAGAATTTTCTGACAGCCATTTTATTCAATATTTTAGATTTGGTTGTTTTGTTTTCCATATTTCAGTTATTGAATTTATTGTCCATCAATCCGTTATTTTTCTTTGCTTTACGTTTCCGATTAAATGCCATTGGGTTGCAGATTATCACCCTTGTTCACTGCTTTTTCAATCACGTCCAATCTCGCTTTTCTTGGATCAGGTTTACCGACTGGTTTTCCATCAGGTTGAATTTCGAGGATATCGTTTGTTTTGGGGCTGAAAACGGGCCATTTCGGCAGGCCCTCGCCATTAGGATTTCCAGTCTTTGCGAAGTTTACCCAATAGGCGTTCATTATCCTGGCAACCTCTTTGTCCTCAGGTGTTGGAGGAGGCGGTGGGGGCCCGAAGCCTCCAATCCCCAGGTTGTCGAACGCGAAAGAAATATCGGTTCCGTGTCCGGGACCATACTTCATCCACTGCTTCATGGCAGCAGGTACGTAAGAGAACAGAAAAATGTAAGCCGGTTCGTTAACGGCGGCAAAAGAGTTTGCGGTGAACCGAGCAGGCTCTCCCCATATCTTATCAGTGTTAAATCTGGTTTGTACCTCAGCAAATTCTTTGTTTCCATCCGGATCATAGGCTGCTTTAGCTTCATCTTTAAGATCACCGAATAGAGAAAACAGTTCTTCCTTTGAATTACTTGCATTTACAAAGCCTCCGCCTATTTCAGCACTATTATTCCCGATCATAAGCGGAACATGTGCCTGTCTGCCTGCTTTGTATGCACTCTCGGAGGTTTCAACAACCAGTTTCCCGTCGAGAATCGGACCCGAATAGATCCGCGGACCTCCCTGACCATCATTTTCCTGTCCACCGTCCACAATATCTTCAACTTTAAGGGCACGAAGTTTGGCTAATGCAGCTGCATCTGTACCCTCAATCCCATGTTTTCGGGCAAAGTTAATTCCGACTGTTTCTGCTGAAACAGGGTAATACCGACTTGCATTTTCTTTGCTGATCGGTCTGCCGGTCAA
>JAAXUD010000735.1 GCA_013336205.1 Lentimicrobium sp.
ATTTCATGGGAGATAGGTTTTTGACTATTTTCAGGTTGTATTTTGTTTAACTCCAGGTCTTGTTGCCTGTTAAAGTGTAAAAATAGCATTTTAAAATTAATAAAAGCATGTCAAATGAAATCGCCGCCACAGTTGGAATAACGTATATTATATTCTCGTTTTAGTGTCGGCTGTCTGTCGATTAAGCATAGCTTGCCCCACACTCACCAAATAGAAGCGGTATGTTCAAGTTGTCTTAAAAGCACAGTATGTAAATAAATATGATTCTGTTTAAGGAAAATGTGAGCAACAATTGTACCCGATGCATAATGCACAATGTTTATAATTCTGAAATCAATATTATTGAAGAAACAGATATAAATGTACTAAGAACTCAACCCTACCCACTGAGCTCTGAACACTAAGCACTAAGCACTGAACTCTAAGCACTAAGCACTATGCACTATGCACTATGCACTGAGCACCATGCACTAACCCCGAAAGCTTAATTCCACAATGTTCAGAAATAAAACCAGAAATAATAGTTAATGTTGTGTCTTGTCCAGTATTCTGTCAGACAGTGCAAGCAAGAGTGCAGAGATTATAAATGTGAGGTGTATAGCAATCTGGAGAATAACTTTTTCAGTACTTATATTTTGAATATTGATAAATGATTTAAGCAAGTCAACCCCCGAAATGCTTACCAATGAAATAATAAGTTTGATTTTCAAAGTACTGGCATTGATTTTCTTTAACCAATCGGGCCTGTCCTCTTCCCTGATAATTTCAATTTTATTAACGAAGGTCCAATAGCCCCCGATGATCACTACAACAAGCAGGTTAATTACCATTGTAACATCGATCAAAGTTAGAATAGCAAGCATAATTGTTTTTTCATCGCTTATTCCGAATATGGCTATCATATGGTATAACTCGATAAAGAATTTTGCCGAAAATACCAATGTGCCTAAGATCAGGCCTACATATACAGGAGCCTGTATCCATCGTGAGTTGTAAATTAGTCTTTCCAGAAGGTTTTCGAATGATTTCATAATTAATTATAGTTGTAACATGAACATATGAATTGTCAAAAAGGTTCAATCTGATTGCTTGAAAAAAGGTTGATCCTCCTTATTGAAAAGGATGCCCATGTTTTTCATCAGGAAAGTAGCATTCAGATTCTTACAAACTCCTTCGTGAAGTTTATAATCGATACGCATTTTATCATTTTCAATCTGAATTTCGAAACACAGGTTATTAACTTGTCCTGGGAAGCGGGTTGCAAGTTCACCAAGCATCAGATCATGAGTTGCAAATAGTCCGACTGACTTATAATGCAGCAATTGCTCAATCAATGCAATAGATCCTGCCTGTTTGTCTTTTGAGTTGGTACCTTTGAGGATTTCATCCAGCAGGATCAGTTTTTTCTTGCCGCTTTCCAGTTCATCGATAATATGCTTTAATCGTTTTAACTCCGCATAGAAGTAGGATTCGTGTTTTACCAGCGAGTCGCTGGTGCGTATACTGCTGTGAATCTGAATAGGGTAGAAGCTTAGTTTTGATGCACAAACCGGTGCTCCGGCCATGGCCAGGATATAGTTTGCGCCGATAGTCCTCAGAAAAGTGCTTTTCCCCGACATATTGGCCCCGGTAATAATGGCAAACTGGTTCCAGCCATTAATTTTCACATCGTTAACAACTCTTTCCTCAAGTGCTATCAGAGGGTGACCTAGTTCTTCAGCTACGAAACTGAAATTATCAGTAATTGGTTCAGGATAAGTAAAATAATGGTTGTTATAAGCGAAATTTGCCAGGCTCGAAAGTGCATCAAATGTAGCAATCGTTTCGAACCAATCGGCAACAAGGGAACGATTCAGTGTTTTCCACTTTTCCACTTTTAACAAAAGGTGAAGGTTAAACATGAAAAGTCCATTCAGGATTACCGACACTAAAAGATTCAGGTTCGAATCCATGTATTTCAGGATTGTCGAAAGCTCATGAATTGATTTTGAAGGGCTTTGCTTACTTCCGGCAGCTATTTTACTTTGCAGACCGGTAAGGTAATTGCTTTCAAATTTCGTGTTTTCGATCACATGCAGGCATTGAGCGTACCGGTTCAGTATTTTGCTTTTTGTGGTGATAATATTCTGAACTTTAATGGTTTGCTTTCCGTATACAAAAACAAGCATCA
>JAAXUD010000213.1:0-891 GCA_013336205.1 Lentimicrobium sp.
ATCAAAATTCCGGAAAATACCAATAAGACCGCTGCCAATAAGATCAGGAGTAATATGAACCATAACCGCTGGTAGATGGCCGGAATGATCTGAAACGAAAAGGATGTTGGCTCAGTGTTCCAGATGCCGTCTGCATTGCATGATTTTACCAATAATTTAAAATCTCCCGGTGGCAGGTTTGTATAAACTGCATATCTGTCAAATCCAGCTTCAGACCAGCCTTTGTCATAACCTTCTAAAAAGTAGCTGTATTTTACCCCTTCGGGTGCGGTTGTGCTGATTCCGATAAAGTCGAACCGCAGGTTTTTCTGATCATAGGATAAATGGCAGCCATCCCGATTCAGAAGAGAATCTGCTACCTTTACCCATTCCATTTTATCGTTTAAAAGGCTTACACTGGAAATGTGGATTAATGGAGGTTGGGGGTTACTTTTATACAAGGCCGGATTAAACTGCACCACCCTGTCGGAGGTGGCTATCCAGTATAATCCTTTTGAATCGCGGAAAATAGCGTTCTGCCCGACTTCTGTTCCCTCAAAACCACGAATATTGTCCAACACCGTTAACCTGACTTTATCTTCAGCATAATAAGCGTTCAGATCGAGGATTGCCAGGCCGGTAGCAGAGCCAATCAGCAATGCAGAATCGCCGATTAATGCCAGTGAGGTTATTATTGAAGTGATGCCCTCATGACTAACCTGCCTGAATTTTTTATAATCGTAGGTAAAAAGTCCATCTACATTCCCTATCCACACCTGTTTACGCGTGTCAACAAGCATGGCATTGGCTCCTTTCTCAAATGGCAATTCCTTTGTAGGAAGATGTATTTTCTGCGTGCCTTGCATCAGCGTAACCCCATTGAATCGTTTTTGGTTTGGCGGATTCAATGGG
>JAAXUD010000213.1:901-1229 GCA_013336205.1 Lentimicrobium sp.
CGTAACCCCATTGAATCCGCCAAACCAAAAACGATTCAACTTGTCTTTGATTATACTGACAACATTTCTGCTTTTTCCATTGCCGGGTTGAATGTTGAGATTTTGAACCCCGCCTTTTTTCGAAATCCGGTAGAGCCCTATATTTGTTCCGGCATATAAATCGAAATTATCTGAGTCCTCGTAGAAAAACAAAGTCGTTATATCCTGTATATCAGGAAAAATTTTAGAGAATCTTTTGCCATCATATTTCAATCCTCCCACATAGCTTATCGGAAAAAGGATGTTCTGTTCATGATCGATAATGCTGCCCATATAGAACCGGCTATCC
>JAAXUD010000213.1:1239-5649 GCA_013336205.1 Lentimicrobium sp.
AGGTATTGAAGGCCATCGCTAAATGAAGAAAACCAAATCCTTTTGTATTTATCTTCCGAAATACTCCAGATCAACTTTCCAATATCACTCTTTCCGGGTATATAATTAACAATAGCTGGTGAATTCCGTCGATAGATTCCTGTTTCTGTACCTATCCACAAATTGTTTTCTCTGTCATTTAATAGTGTATTTATTTCATTGAATCTGAAGTTGTCTTTATTCAGGCATTTTTTGTTAAAAATATACAGCCCATTTTCATAATCAACCAGAAACATAATTCCATCTTTATTGATGGTAACTGTTGCGGTTTTAAACATTTCGGTATCAGGGTTGTTCGGAAATAAAAACCGGATTGAATCGGGGTAAATCCTGAAAGCAGAATCATTTGCCAGTATGTATAAATTCTTATCCTGTCCCATCTTCAACGAACGAAGGCTGCGGATATTAAAATCAAGTTTTTGGAATTTGTTGTTATTGATTCTATAAAGACCATAGGGTTTTGCTGCAAGCCAGAATATTTTATGCTCAGCATCGTAAACACCGTCATATTCCGGAAAATCAGGATATTTGAGATTACTTTCCGGAAATAAAGTAGTTATATTCTTGTATATCCCATTCTTAAATCTCGTTAAAACCAGCTGACTTTTGGCGTTGCTATATGCAATCATCAATTCCCCGGGCTCACTTTCATAAAAAGCGATGATTCCATTGGTATTCCTGAAATCGATTGTTGGATAGGTGGTTATTTCCCCTTCCTTAAAACTTGCGACACCTTCAGTCGTCAAAAACCAGATGACACCAGCATAGTCTTCCAATATTTTAACAATGATGTTGTTATAAAGCCCATCTTTGGTCGTGATGTTCTTGAAATTAACACCATCAAAGCGGCTCACCCCGCCTTTGGTGCCAATCCAGAGGTAGCCTTTACTATCCTGGAACATAGTCCACACCTGCGATTGCACCAACCCATCCTGAACGGTATAATGCTTGTAACCGTATTCCTGTGCGAATAATGACAACTTGAGTATGATAAATAACAGGCATAAATAATATTTGATATGTATCATTACTGGCAGTTAGAATATTGAGGCTAATGTATGGAATTACATTCATTTATTCAGACCTGTTATTTTTCCTAATTTTGCAGCTGAGATTTTTTGAATTTCAGAATACGACAAACCCGACTCCAGCTAATAGTTTATTCTTTGAACTTTGAGCTTTGAACTTTGAGCTTTGAACTTTGAACTTTGAACTTTGAGCTTTGAACTTTTTACTTTAGACTTTTTACTTTTTACTTCAATTAATGCAAATCGCCGCTCTCGTATCAGGCGGAGTTGACAGCTCCGTAATGCTCCACCTGTTGAAGGAACAGGGGCATGAACCCACCATTTTTTACATCCTCATTGGCATGAAGGATGAAGAAGGCTTTCTGGATTGCCCTTCGGAAGAGGACATCGAAATCACCACCTGGCTTTCGAAAAAATATGGACTGAAGCTTGAGATTGTTACCCTGCAGGAGGAATACTGGGACAGTGTGGTGGCCTACACCCTCGATTCGGTAAAGAAAGGTTTGACGCCCAATCCCGATGTTATGTGCAACCGCCTGATTAAGTTCGGTAGCTTTAACGATAAGTATGGTAAGGATTTCGACTTCCTGGCAACAGGTCATTATGCCTCAACTTCTGAAATAAATGGTGTAAAGTACCTTACAACCGCCAAAGACAAATTTAAGGATCAGACCGATTTTCTTGCCCAGATAACCTATCCGCAACTGCAGAAACTGATGTTCCCGATTGGTGGGCTGCACAAGGCCGAAGTGCGTAAAATAGCCAACGAGGTTCACCTGCCCAGCGCCGGCCGTAAGGATAGCCAGGGAATCTGCTTCCTGGGAAAGGTTAACTACAATGACTTTCTGCGCCGCTATATAGGCGAGAAAGAAGGAAATATCGTAGAACTGGAAACCGGAAAGATTCTTGGAAAGCACAAAGGGTTCTGGTTTCATACCATCGGTCAGCGCAAAGGACTGGGGCTAAGCCTTGGCCCCTGGTTTGTGGTAAAAAAGGACACGGATGAGAATGTCATTTATGTCTCCAATGGCTATGATCCGCTTTCGCAATACAGCAACACCATCCGCCTGAGCGGGTTTCACTTTATTTCAGGCAATCCCTGGGAAAACCTGATTTCTCCAAGGCCGATAACCTTTAAAATCAGGCATACACCCGACTTCACCAAAGGCACACTGCAACTGATCAACGGTCAGGTGGTGATAGAATCGGAGTTGCCTGTTTCGGGTATAGCTGCCGGTCAGTTCGGCGTAGTTTATGACGAACAGAGCGAAATCTGCTACGGAAGCGGCGAAATTGACTGGCAGTAAAATTTACCGGGTATATTTCGGAATACAGATGCATTTGTAATGTGGCCTTACCGCTACAAACCTTTATTTTAACCCTTAAGCCGGACTTGCCCCGGGCATCGTACTATTAAGATTAAGTATAAATAATGTCAGGCTATTGCCAACAAGATACTGTTTCGGTATTTTTGTTTGACGATTTACTTTTCTTTCTGCTACAATCACTACTTCCTGTTACTTATCCGCATGCAATTCCGATGCATCTGACCCTATTTTTAACCAACAAATAAGCAACCTATGAAATTCTGTCCAAATTGCGGAGCAGAGCTTAAGCCAGAAGCCAAATTCTGTGCAGCCTGCGGAACTCCAATTGCCGTAACAACGCCACCACCGGCGCAAACGACGCCACCTCCTCCCCCTCCGCCGGTTTACCAGCAACAGGAACCTGCGTTTCAGGCCAGAGAAGCCACCAATGCTTTTTCTGAGGCCATTACCGGAAAAACAAACCTGATTCAGCGGGTTATCAATATAATAACAAAGCCTAAACAAGAGTGGGTTACCATAGCTTCAGAGCAACCCAATACCATGAAACTTATTGGTGGCTATGCGCTGATACTGGCACTTATCCCAACGCTGGCGTCATTCATCAAGTACGGAATAATTGGATTTTCATTTATGGGTTATACTTCCAGGAGTATTGCCTCCGGAATTCAAACAGGCCTGATTCAGTTGCTGTCTGCAGTTATTGGTGTATATCTGCTGGCCTGGGTTATTGATTTGCTCGCCCCTTCATTTGATTCAGAGAAAAACTTCGGTCGCTCCCTTCAATTAGCCGTTTATTCTTCAACACCTCAATGGGTTGCCGGAATTTTACTGATTCTGGGCACAGGTTTCAGTGTTCTTATTATGCTTATAGGCCTGTATGCAATCTATATTCTTGCCGTAGGTATGCCGGTAATTAAAAATACGCCCAAAGAAAAAGTTGTCGGATATGTAGTGCTTACCATTGTGGCAATGATTGTGATCGGATTGGTGATGGCACTGGTACTCGCGGCTATTGTCGGTTTGTTCTTTGCCGGAAGCCTGGCCGGAGGATTTGGATTCTAAATAAAGCATAAAATTGATTATGAGACCTTTCGTTAATTATACTGCTCAGCCAGGTAATTAATGAAAGGTCTTCTCAGGATAATAATTTAACACGCCTCTTCTCATGAAATTCTGCCCCCAATGTGGAACAACACTTGAACCAGGTTCAAGATTTTGCCAGGAATGTGGTTGCGATACCGCTGCTTTTGAAGTAACAGAACCGGAAACTACAGCTGTAGTTGTTGAGCCTGTTAAAAACAACATCCCCGAAGCAACGAAACATGAAGAAGTGATTCCCCTGATTCCGGAGAATACCCGGGCCTGCCCTCAATGCAATTCGGCCATGGCTGAAGTAGAGCGTTTTTGCCAGGAATGTGGTTTTGACACCGCTGGCGTTAAACCTGTTGTCGCAGAAATAATACAACCTCCACAACCTGCAGAAGTTACTGAAGTTGAAAAACCAATAAAAATCGTTGAAAAAGAGGTAATTTCAACACCTGAGCTTAAACAATTCTGCGCTAACTGCGGTGCAGCGATGGTTACCGGGGATGTTTTCTGCCAGGAGTGCGGGTTTAACAATGCAGATGAAAAGCCTGTAGTGCCAGAAGTTTTACAGCCTGCCCCGATTGTGATGGTGGCTGAAGAAGTTAAACCGGAAGAAATCATTGAAAAAGAAGTGGTTTCAACAACCGGTGTCAGGCAATTTTGCGCAAACTGCGGTGCAGCGATGGTTACCGGGGATGTGTTCTGCCAGGAATGCGGACTTAAAACGGAAGCACCAGCCGGAGCAGGCATAACACCAGAGCCGGTTTTCACACCCCCACCTCCCCCGCTTGCAAAATCGCAGGCAGCAACGCCTCCTCCACAGCCGCCTGCAAAACAACCTGCACAGGCACTAGCAACAGCATCGGCAAGTCAGACTTCAGCCCCGGCTTCAAAAAAGAAAAAAGGTGTGCTCTTTATCCTTTTAGGGA
>JAAXUD010000736.1 GCA_013336205.1 Lentimicrobium sp.
CATTTGACCTGTTTAATAAGAATTAAGTATTAGCAGATGAGAAACAATTCAGAAGTCATGCGATTGCGGATTTATATCAGCAATACTGATAAATTCAGGCATACGCTGCTAAGCGAAACCCTGGTGTTTGCAGCCAAACGGTATGGATTGGCCGGAGCCACCGTAATCAGGGGAAGTATGGGCTTTGGCTCGAGCAGTGTGGTGCATTCTTCCAAATTCTGGGAGATCACCGATAAGCTTCCTGTGGTTGTGGAAATGGTGGATGAAACCACCAAAATTGAACAATTTCTGAATATTATTCTGCCCTGGTTCGATAAGATACCCACTGGCTGCCTTGTCACTGCTGAAAAGATTCAGCTTGTTTTGTTTAAACAAGGTATTAAAAAGAAATTCTTCTAATTGCAGTGAATTGTAAACTAAAATCCCGAAAAAATGAAAATCGGAATTATCCTTGAAACCAAAGAGTTTGAAAAGGCCTGGAATGCCTTTCGTTTTGCCGTAACCGCCAGAAAACAAGATCACGAAGTCAGGCTGTTTCTGATGGGCGAAGCCGTGGAATGTGAAGGATTAGTTCACGAAAAATACAACGTGGATGCTCAGTTGAAAGCATTCGTTGAAGCCGGTGGTGAAATACTGGCCTGTGGTACCTGCCTGAAATCCAGGCAACTGAATGAAACTGAAGCCTGCCCCATCTCCACAATGGTCGATTGTGTTAACCTGGTAGTGTGGGCAGATAAGATGGTGACTTTCTGATAGAAAAAGTTCAATTACTGCCGATAGCTTGTATTCCCTCTTATTTTCTTTCTTTTAGTGGAATTTTGCCTGTTATGTTCGGTAAAGCAGGTGAAATTTATTAAAATCCCAACAATTTCATCAAATATTTGTTACCAAGTGGAAACCTTGATGTAAAAATGTCTTCATGTGTTTATTCCACTTAATTTTTAATAATTTAATTCAAAAAAGAGAATAAAAATGGCAAACAAAATAATAAAATTCGGAGAAGATGTAGAAGGGTATAACATACCGGTATTGAATGAACGTGAAGTAAGAGCCGGAGCCGGCTTACTTTTTTTATTCATGTTTATTTCCATTTTGACAGTGATCATGAAAGGGGATTTTCTAATGCTGAAATATGCCATCGTTATATTTCTGACAGACTTTTTAATCCGGGTTCTTATAAATCCAAAATATGCACCAACCCTGATACTTGGTCGCCTGATCGTCTATAACCAGACTCCGGAATACGTAGGGGCAAAGCAGAAAAAGTTTGCCTGGGTTATCGGTCTGGTGCTGGCTGTAATTATGCTGGTACTTCAGGTAATCGTTAATTCATACAGCCCGATAACGGGTCTGATCTGTTTTATTTGTCTCATCTTCCTGTTCTTTGAATCGGCCTTTGGCATTTGCCTTGGATGTAAGTTCTACGGATGGTTTTATAAAGAAAAAGCCCAGTACTGTCCTGGCGAAGTTTGTGATGTTAAATCAAGGCAGCCCATACAGAAAACTTCTGTTACCCAATTAATGATAGTCCTTGGGTTTATCGGCTGGATTGTCGCAGCAGTCTTTTTATTCAATGATTCTTTCGCTGAAAAGCCTTATGATTTGTTTGGGATTGAGAATAAATCACATGCTGAACAAAAATAAATTTCAGGTCGATTAACAACATCTGCTTACTTTCTTTTTCAGATATCGCTTTTGCATGATCTGCGGGAGTTGAAATCATGGATTAGATTTTGTTTGAATATCATGAGGATTTCTTTTGCTTCCGGCTGGTCGGAATAGGAAATTATATGTAATTTTAAATACCAGTTGTAATGACGGTGCATTCACCATAAACAGTAATATGAAAAACCTCAGGGCTTGTTTTTTAACGACAATTTTCACCGTTTTGTTATTTAATGTTAGTTGTTCAGAACCGAAGGACAAGCCGGAGGACGATCCGATTGTGGATGTTCCGGATACTGTTTTTATCAAGGGAGCGGATATCAGCTGGCTACCGCAGATGGAAGCTACAGGTTATAAGTTCTACAACGATCAGGGGGTGGAACAGCCTTGCCTTCAGATACTGGAGGATCATGGCATCAATGCCATCCGGCTCAGAACCTGGGTAAATCCTTCCAATCATAAGACAAACGGGCATTGCAGCAAAGCCGAAACTGTGGCTAT
>JAAXUD010000214.1 GCA_013336205.1 Lentimicrobium sp.
AATTGGTCGAGCCAGGCGTCGCCATTTGTATAGGCGGCCTCCGATGCAATGTTCCCAAACAAATTGCCCATCTCTATGTGAATGGCATCCAGCACCTTTCTGAATTTTTTCATCAGCAGCGGGTTGCTGATGATTACTGAAGCGGTGGCCATGCCGGCCATATTGAAAGTTTTGCTGGGCGCGGTCATGGTAATAGTCTGCGCTGCTATTTCAGGTGAAAGCGAAGCCAGCACGGTATGTTTAAAGCCACGGTTTACCAGGTCACTGTGGATTTCATCCGAAACAATCAGCACCTGATACTTGAGGCAGATTGCGGCCATTTGGTCAAGCTCTTCTGCTGTCCAGGCATTGCCTGCCGGATTGTGCGGATTGCTGAGTATAAGCATACGCGCCCCATCGCGGCAAAGCTGTTCCAGGTTTTCATAATCCATCCGGTAACGGCCGTTTTCCATTAATAACTGATTGTAGACCAGCTTACGGCCATGCTTTTTAACGGCATCAAAAAACGGGAAATAGACCGGAGGCTGCACTATAATTTTATCGCGGCGCTTGCTGAAGGCAAGAACAGCCAGGTTAATGGCCGGCACTATCCCGGGCGAAAAAGCTATCCATTCCTGCTGAATTTCCCATTGGTGGCGTCGGCTGAGCCAATTAATTATAGAGCTAAAATAGGATTCAGGCTTTATGGAATAACCCAGGATTTCGTGTTCCGCCCGCTGCCTGATGGCATTCAGTATGAAATCCGGCGTCCGGAAGTCCATATCGGCAACCCACATAGGGATTATATGCTCATTGCCAAAAAAGGCTTTACGGAGGTCATATTTTACACAGGCGGTATTACTGCGTTCTATAATTTCATCAAAATTGTAAGTCATAACAAGCTGATATTCATTATGGGGCGTTAATATGCCGGCTAAAAAGCAAACGGCCAATGCTGCCGCGAAGTTAGCTAATTGATTGTTTGCTTTTCCCGGTGATAAAAACCAATGCAATAGCCTCCGAAATTCGTTATTCGGGCAATGTTTTACAGTTTACCCATTAATCATGAAAATTGCTATTACTTTTGTACAGATTCATTTCACATGATCTGAAAAACCTCACCTGCTCCTTCTTATGCCTGAAAACAATGTATTGATTGGCATTCTCAAGCCTGCCATCCCTTTTGGATTTACCATCTGTCCGTACTTCTGCCGGCAGGATAAAGCCGGGTTCTTAGCAGTGAATGAGCGGCTTACCGCCTTAAGTCCGGAAAGTTTGCTGGCATTGCATGCTAACGCAGGCGAATTGGTTGCATTGTCAGAATCTATTGAGCCCCAGGCCCTGGTCAGGAAATTTTCGACAAAAGTGATGTCTCCTACTGACTTTTTTTCCAAAACTGACAAGAAACTAATCGATTCACTTATCCGGCCTTTTTTCGATAAAGCATTGTCGGGTATCGTTGAATTATTGAAGGCAAATGATCTTAAGCTGTTCGATTCCAGGCAAATGCCAAACCTGTATCCTGTAGATCAGTTTCATATTTACCATGAAAAAGCAGAGGCAAAATTAAAGTTCAGGCGGTCGGAAAATGGAACATTGTATTCATTTGAAGCCATGCTCACCGGACACAACGTCAGATTACAGCATCCTTCAAACATAATTCTTACAAGAGATCCCTGTCTTTTTGTTTCTCAAAACAGGGTTTTTGCTTTTGATGAAAGTATCAATGGCAAGTTGCTGTTACCCTTCCTCAACAAAGAGTCGCTGGAAATACCAACACGAATGGAGGCCCAGTATTTCAGCACTTTCATAAAAAAAATTGTAAACCGTTGTGAAATTGAAGCGGAAGGTTTCACCATTAATGAGATAAAACCGGAGCCCCATGCAATGCTGTCGCTCGAGCGCGACTGGCAAGGGCAGGCTGGCCTTATACTAAAGTTTGGGTATGGTAATAAGCTATTGCTTGCCAACAATCCGCAAAAGACGATTACCGATTTACATTCTGATGACCATGGTTTTGTATTCAACAGGCTGAAACGCAAGCCAGACTGGGAAAAACAACAGGTTAAATTCCTGAAAACCATGGGATTGAAACAGTTTGAAGCTACTTACCGGCTCATATCCAACGGTAATCCGGCTTCGATTTACGAACTGGTCAACTGGATTACTATTAACCATCAGCAATTAAGTGAAAACGGATTCACCATAAATCAACCTGAGGGTGGGAAATACTGTTTTGAACCTGCCTTAATCAGTGCGTCGCTTAAAACAGCCGTGGATTGGTACGATCTGCATGCAAATGTTACCATAGGCGAATTTGTTGTGCCATTTTACAAATTCAGGGATCATATTCTTACAAATAAAAGAGAGTTCAGCTTACCCGACGGTCAGCTGTTTGTGTTGCCCGATGAGTGGTTTACCCGTTACCGTGAAATAATGATTTTTGCCAGTGAGCGAAAAGGCTGCCTTGGACTTAAGAAGCATCATTACCGTTTATTGAGTAAGTTTAACTTCCCGGAGATTGAAAAACAGCTCAGCCTCGAAACGGGTACTGAGCCTTTTGTGCTTCCTGTCTTAACCGCTATCAGCCTGCGGCCTTACCAGGTTTATGGGTTTGGCTGGATGAAGCGGCATAGCCGGCAGGGGTTTGGCTGTTTGCTGGCCGACGATATGGGACTTGGAAAAACTATCCAGGTAATCGCTTTGCTGGCCTCCTATTATTCATCGGTGGCCCGGCCTGATGCTGCTGATGAAATCACTTTAGCCGGCCTCAGGTCAGCCGATGGCAGTCAGCTGGATATATTCGCTGAACCGGCACAACCTGAGGTAAAAATCAGCAAAGTTCCCTTATCAAAAGAAACATCCCGTGAAAAGCTGCCTTGCAGCCTGATTGTGATGCCGTCGTCGCTGATCCACAACTGGCTGAATGAGATCAACAGGATTGCCCCGGCGCTTAAAGTGCTTATTTTCACAGGCAGTGGCAGAAAACTTTCAAAGACCATAGCTGACAGGTATCACATTGTGCTGACAACATACGGCACCCTGCGCAATGATATTGAATTCCTGGAAGGTTACCGGTTTGGGTATATTGTGCTGGATGAAAGCCAGTCGATTAAAAATGCCTTGTCTAAAACCGCCCTGGCCGCCTCCCGTTTAAACGGGGAACACAGGGTTGCGATGACCGGCACCCCGGTTGAGAACAGCCTGAATGACCTCTGGTCGCAAATGAATTTTTTAAATCCCGGAATGCTGGGAAGTCTTAAGGCATTCAACAACTTTTATGCTTCGGTGCTGATTTCAAATCCTAACCATGAAGCCGGACACAATCTGCTGAAAATAATAGAACCTTTTTTGCTGCGCCGGACCAAGGAAGAAGTGGCAACCGAACTGCCCCCGGTAACTGAAACAGTTAGCTTTTGCACCATGGATGAGGGGCAACAAGAACTGTATGAGCGGGAGAAATCGAAAATCAGGAATTATTTTCTGTCGGGGGGTGAAGGTGAAAGCATGAGCAGATCGTCGGTAATGGTGCTTCGTGCCTTGATGCACCTGCGGCAGATCGCCAATCATCCCCGCATGACCGATGACACTTCGGAACTCGGGAGCGGTAAATTTGAAGAAGTTACCGGAAAACTCGAAACCATCCTGTCCGAAAATCACAAGGTCCTGGTATTCTCCTCTTTTGTAAAACACCTCAATTTGCTTGGATCGTGGTGCAATGAAAAGGGAATACGCTTTGCCATGCTCACGGGCTCAACAACCAGCCGCGAAAAAGTTGTAAAATCATTTAAAAAAGATAAAGGCATTCAGCTGTTTCTTATTTCATTGAAAGCAGGTGGCGTGGGACTTAACCTGGCTGAAGCCGGCTATGTTTTTATTCTTGATCCCTGGTGGAATCCGGCTGCCGAAATGCAGGCCATAAGCAGGGCCCATCGCATCGGGCAGGACAAAAACGTATTTGTTTACCGCTTTATCAGCACCGGCACCGTTGAGGAAAAAATAATGCAGCTACAGGAGCGCAAAGCCAGCCTGGCGCAAACATTTGTGCGCTCCGATTCAAGCTTTGCCGGTCTTAGCAGCGAAGAAGCGATGGCGTTGTTTACTTAACCTTCAAACGATTCTGTCAGGCGGCTTCTTACGAAAGAACGAAGCAGTCCGGTTTGTTTTCCAGTTTGTCAATTCTATAATATTGCTTATAAAAGGAGCAAAGAAAATGTCCTGGTATCCTGAGAACCCTCTCATTTTACTGATGCTGTATACAAGCGCATCCGGTTCAAATACTGGAATCACTTATCCAGATCATTAAGCTTTATAGATCCTCCTTATAAAATATTTTGAAACTGGAATATGCCTGGTTACATTTACTTGTGTAAAACAGAATACTTCAGTATTGAATCAAATACTTTAACTAAGTTGAAAATATAACCCAATCAATTATTTAACTGAATAGAGAAGGGTAAATGTCTGTTCTCATTCTGTTGAAAAGTAGTAAGTTTGTATTGAAATCTGTTAGTTGGGTGTAATGCTGGAAAACTGCTACTAACTGGATAGATTTGGTTGAAATAAATGATAATTTGCTATGTAATATGGTTATGGAAAATAAAGAAAAAGAACGGAGTAATTGAGAATGTCGTGTAAATGTCGTGTTTTTGTAGTTGGAAAGTTACCTTAATCATACTGACCTTTGGACTCAAAAATGAAAAATGGAAACAGGAAAATTAATAAAAGAGTTAAGAATTAAAAAGGGCATGACTCAGGAAGAGTTGGCTGATAAAACCGAAGTTAGTGCAAGAACAATTCAACGAATTGAAAACGGAGAAGTAGACCCACGAGCATATACTCTTCAAATGATTGCTAAAGCACTAGATGTTGATTTTAGTTTGTTTGCAGAAAATGAATTAAAGGAAAAACAGGAACCCCAAAAGATAGACGGCAACAATTGGTTAGCACTTATTCATTTAAGTGGAATAATACCCTTAATCTTTCCGACGTTAGTATTATGGAATATTAAAAAAGACAAAACCAAAGATATGATAAACCATTTTCGTGCTGCTATTTCTATGCAGTTATGCATTTGGGTAATCAGTCTTTTTGGTCTGTGGATTTATTGGAGAGTTAATCAACCGACACCTATTATAGGAGGATTATTGGTTGGTGGTTTAATATCTATAATGAATGCAATTTTTGTTATGAATGGGAAGCCTTATATAAATCCATTTATAAAAAGTGAAGAAACAAATAGAAAATGAAGCACATACACCCAACATACGCTATAGCAAATGCGGGTATGCATGTTCGTTGAAACATTTGAAATCTTTACATACATTTGGGCTTGCTGACAATTAGCAACAATTTAATCCCGTACTTGCCATAGCGTCAAACGTTGTGTGTCAGAATAGAAGAAATAATAACTACCAAAGTAATTGATTGAAGAGCAATTAACGAGCATCAATGTGACAGAATGAAGAACAAAAAAAGCACTATTATAATTGTTTCAATTTCCTTATTCGTTGGACTATTACATTTCGTCATTGGCCCTGATTATCAAGGAATTTTCAAGCATTTTATTCGTGGTTATTTAATTGACATTCTGCTACCTATGAATCTATACTTATTGATACAAATATCACTAAGAAAGAACATATCAGTTAATAAAGCCCGAATCATATGTTCAATAATCACCTTTGCTTTTGG
>JAAXUD010000737.1 GCA_013336205.1 Lentimicrobium sp.
TACTATACAAGCATCGGTCTTGACATAACAGATATGCTTGCCAACAGCGACCTGTATGAAAAACCGGGCAAAAACCAGCATGCCTACTGCATCGACATTGACAATGCCGGCGATGTAAGGGTGTTGTGCAATATAAAACCCAATTACAACTGGATGAACACCATGATGCATGAATTCGGACATGGTGTCTACGACAAGTATATTGACAGAGACCTGCCGTTCAGCCTGCGCAATCCTGCCCACACTTTTACTACAGAAGCCATTGCCATGTTGTTTGGCAGAATGGGCGCCAACCCTCAATGGATGCAGGACATGGGACTAATCGACAGCACTGAAAAATCCAGCATTGCAAAAGAAAGTTACCAGGTGCTGCGTCTTGAGCAACTTACCTTCAGCCGCTGGGCCCAGGTCATGTACCGTTTCGAGAAGGGCATGTACGAAAACCCTGATCAGGACCTGAATACCTTGTGGTGGAACCTGGTAGAAAAATACCAGATGATTCAACGTCCCGAAGGCAGGAACCAGCCCGACTGGGCAAGCAAGATTCATATTGCTACTTCGCCCTGCTACTATCACAACTACCTGCTTGGCGAATTGCTGGCTTCGCAGCTCAATCATTACATCACCGCCAATATTGTAAAGTCTGATGATTTCCGTTACCAGAGTTTCTATGGAAACAAGGAAGCCGGAGATTATCTTACACAGAAGGTATTCATTCCGGGAGCAAGTTTGTACTGGAATGAAATGATTGAAAAAGCAACCGGCGAAAAACTCACCGCCCGGTATTATGCCGATCAGTTTGTGAATTAAATAAATTAACTTTAAAAAGTATTACAGCCTGTCTGGACTCCCGGACAGGCTTTTTTTATTCTACCAATCGCTGATTAAAATGATTATAAACTGCAGCATATCCTTTCATCTGTTGAAATAAGTCATTCAACCATCAGAACAAACGGTTCAGCATATTGTATTTTTGTTTTAGCAGGCGATGGCGCATTTTTGTAGCGTTAAAAAGTTATCGGGTCGGGTTCTGAAATTTCTGGCACGAATTTTTCTTACACAAAAACAACACGACATCCATCATCAAAATTACACCAGCTTATGAAAACGCTAAAACCACTGACCTCCCTGTTGCCTTTGCTGGCATTTATACTTATTTTCTCTTCGTGCGAAAGCGATAGCTGGCACAACATCCGGGGAACCGGTCCGGTAATGAGTGAAACCAGAATTGTACCTATCCACCGCGATATTTTCATTTCAATTCCTGCCGATGTATATATTTATCAGAGCCAGGTGAGGGATCTTACTATTGAAGCCCAGAGCAATGTGCTGGATGCAATTGAAACCTATGTTACTGACAGTGAACTGCAAATCGGTCTGGAAAATGGTGCCGGACTGGGAAGTCACGAGCCCATCAGAATTTATATTTCTTCGGCCATGTACAATACCATCAGGCTTTCAGGTTCAGTAAACCTCTATTCCGAAACTGCGATCGTTACCGATGATTTTGATGTAAGCATCTCAGGCTCCGGAAACGTGGATTTGGCCGTTTTTGCAAATACAGTAAGCGTTTCGATCTCCGGAAGCGGTCAGGCATGGCTCGAAGGTGAAACGATTAATGAATATTTAACTGTTTCAGGCTCAGGCGATATTTACAGTTATGGCTTACTCTGTGAAACGGCTGACATCAACATCAGCGGTTCGGGAAATACCGAAGTAAGCGTGGTTGAATACCTGAACGCAAGAATCAGCGGAAGTGGAAGTATCTATTACACAGGCTACCCCTCGGTTGATACCCACATCTCAGGCTCAGGAAATGTTATTCATGTGAACAAATAAAAACCCGCAGTACTCAAGGCCGGACAGGAGAAAATAAAACTCAGAACGCCGGCAGATTTCCGCCTTTTTTGGTCAAAATCCGGAACAAACCCTGATCTTAACGATCAGGGTTTTTGTTTTGTTAAATACATGAAATACTGCCTGCAAATATTCAGCCTGAACGAAAGGCTATTTTTTTCTCTTTTTTATACTCCGATAGCTCACCAGGCCAAACACTCTGCCACTTTATTTCCCGGCTCCAAACCCACTGAAAACTACCTTCAGCTTCCCCTCCACACTTATGAAGGGCTTCACCCCTTCAGGTGTAATCATGATATCGCCC
>JAAXUD010000008.1 GCA_013336205.1 Lentimicrobium sp.
TTTCAGTGAATTGAACACCTAACTAATAATTTTTAATACAATTATAATCATCCCGATAGCTATCTGGATTGCGTCATTGCGTCATTGCAGCTTGCCCCGCTGAGGCGGGGTGATTCTTATAATTAACGGACTATTGATATTAGGAATGAATAAAAAAGAAACAGAATAATACGCAGTTTAAACAATCTCATTACATTTGCTCACCTTTTCTGACTTAAGAGATCAATTCTGAAATTATGGTTTTTAGCAGCAGCCTTTTTCTCCTCTATTTTCTTCCGGTTTTTCTTTTGTTTTATTACTTTGCCGATGCAAAATACAAGAATATGGTTGCCCTTATCGGCAGTATATTCTTTTATGCCTGGGGAGCTCCAAAATTCATCTTTGTTATACTGGGAACCACCTTCCTCGATTTTCATCTGGTGAAATGGATGTCGATGACAAAAAGCCAATTGAGCAGACGTTTGATGCTGGCTTTATCAGTAAGTGTGAATGTCGGCTTGTTGTTCTATTTCAAGTATTCAAATTTCTTTGTAGAGAATGTAAATGAGGTACTTTCAATCTTTGGTACAGGGGAAATTCACTGGACAAAACTTGTGTTACCCATCGGTATTTCCTTTTATACTTTTGAAACCATTACTTACGTAGTTGACGTTTACCGCAGGGTTCACAAACCCCTGACCAACTTCTGGGATTATCAGTTATATATCATTCTCTTTCCGAAATTGATTGCAGGTCCAATCATCCGCTACCACGATCTCGCCGACCAGATAACTGACCGGTCAAAAAACGATACAATGGATAACCGGATTTCCGGTTTTTTCAGGTTTGCCCTGGGACTTGGCAAAAAAGTGATGATCGCGAATGTATTGGGGGAGTATGCCGACTCTGTATTCGCCATGGATCCTGCCGGTATAACAACCGCCACTGCCTGGATGGGAGTTACAGCCTATGCCTTCCAGATTTACTATGATTTTGCAGGATATTCAGATATGGCGATTGGCCTTGGCAGGATGATGGGTTTTGATTTTCTGGAGAACTTTAACAATCCGTATACTTCACAGAGTATCTCTGAATTCTGGCGCAGGTGGCATATGTCGCTTGGCCGCTGGATGCGCGATTACCTGTATATTCCTTTGGGAGGAAACAGGGTATCGGTGAAGCGGCTCTATTTTAACCTATGGCTGGTCTTTCTTTTTTCAGGTCTCTGGCATGGTGCTGCGTGGAATTTTGTAGTCTGGGGAGCCTTTCATGGTTTATTCCTGGTTGCCGACCGCATCTTCCTGTTGAAGTTTTATAAATTTATTGGAAAATATCCTTCCATCCTGATCACTTTTATCATTACACTGGTTGGCTGGGTGCTTTTCAGGGCTGAAGATCTCGGTTACGCCATAGACTTTATCGGCCGTATGTTCAGTTTCGCAGGCGGTCCCGCTGTTTATATCAGCCAAAGGGTATGGGTAATACTGATTATAGGAGCTTTCTTCGGCTTTTGGGGCACAGTTGGCAATATTGAAAAATGGCAGGAAAAGCTATTGATTTTTAAAAATCAGAAAACTTCAACCCTGGTGCTGATGACTGCAGCCTCTGTTTTGTTGTTCGTAATCAGTGTAGCATCGATAAGCTCTTCCGGTTTTAATCCTTTTATATATTTCAGGTTTTAAGCCTTTATCAGCTTTTTCACTTTAATTTCCAAATAACTTCTACTTTGAACTTTATACTTTGAGCTTCTGAAAAGCATGAGATTACTGAAAAATATACTGTTTGGACTGTTGATGCTGATGATCGGGTTGCCTTTGGTACAACGCACGGTTCCGGTTTTTAAGGAAACGCCGCTGAAAGGAGCTTATGAACTTCCAGCAGAACCAGATGCTTCAGTCAAAACATGGTTTGATGGCTCATTTCAGGAAAAATACAATGGCTTCGCTGAATATAGCATTGGCTTGAGGCCACTATTGGTTCGCATCAACAACCAGATAGCCTTTTCGGTATTTGACACAGCCCTGGCCAATGGGGTTATTGTTGGGAAAAATCATTATCTGTACGAAATCAATTATATAAAAGCCTGGAAAGGCTGGGACTTTGTTGGCCAGAAAACCATTGATGATCAGGTTAATAAAACTGCTTTTGTGAATGCTAAACTAAGGGAGGCGGGCAAAACACTGATCATTTTATTTGCACCGGGCAAGGCCAGTTATTTCCCTGAATTCATCCCGGTTAAATACACCCGGCGGGCATCGGGCGAAACAACCAATTACCAGGCCTACCTGAAAAGCTTCAGCAAAACAGGGGTGCCACTCATCGATTTCAACGACTGGTTCGTAAAAATGAAAGACACCGTTTCATACGAACTGTATCCCCAATGTGGCATTCACTGGAGTGCCTATGGCGTAACACTAGCGCTTGATTCGCTGATAAATTTCATAGAAAAAGACCGTAACATCGATATGGTTGATTTCAGCTGGAATGGCGTTGACATACCTGACACGCTCAGAAACCCTGACTACGACATCGCTGAAGGCATGAACCTGCTTTTCAAAATTCCACACTATCCAATGGCCTACCCGAGAATTTCATTTGGAAACGAAAACGGCAAAACCAAACCGGATGTAATTGTTGTTTCTGATAGCTATTACTGGAGTATTTTCGGTAAAGGCTACGCCAACAGGATTTTTGCGGACAATAATTTCTGGTATTACAATAAGGAAGCCCACAACCCTGAATGGCCTGCTCCCAGAAAAACAGAAGAACTTAATATAATTGATGCTGTTGGCAAAGCCGATGTGATTATGATCATGGCGACTGAAGCGAATCTTTACCGCTTCCCTTATGGCTTTATCGACAGGTTGTATGAAGCACTGATGGCAAAGGGAGAAGTAAAAGCATCGTCAACTGCTGCAACCGGCGATGCCGGCAAAGAAGCCGGAATTGCTGAGATAATGAAATCCATCGACAGCTCCCCCGGCTGGAAAGAATCTGTTCAGAAAAAAGCAGCCAAAAAAGGCATCAGCTACGAAGAAATGCTGCGATTAGATGCAACCTGGACCTGGGAACAGAAACAAAAAAAATAAATTTCTAATATCCAATTTCTAATAACCAATTCATTATCGTTTAGTTAAGTAAATTGGATGCAGAAGTGTTATAAACGCAAAGGGATTCTGTGAGCCTGTTGAAATAAGCCGCAGAGCATGTAAAATTCGTATTTCTTTGCGGTTCTCTGCGATAAACTTTGCGGATCTCTGCGGTTAATTTTTTATTCATTCCCTTTAGTAAATGAGATTGACATTCATTTAGCCTTTTCCTAAAAACCAACCCTGATGCCATTTACAATGGATATAAGTCAATTCAAATCCCCTGCATTCCTGATAAATGAACTGATTTGCCGGCAGAACATCCGCTATATGGCAGAAAAGGCAAAAATATCGGGTGTTGTTTTCAGGCCACATTTTAAAACCCATCAATCGGTTGAAGTCGGAAATTGGTACAGGCAGGAAGGCGTGAGTGCCATTACAGTTTCATCGGTTAGCATGGCCCGGTATTTTGCCGATGATGGCTGGGATGATATCACCATCGCGTTTCCGGTCAACAGCAGAGAAGTTGATGACATTAGTGAACTTGCAGGAAAAATCAGGCTGAATGTACTGTTTGACATGGCTGAGCAAGCTGAGAACCTGGGTAAAAAATTAACTCATGAAACCGGGTTCTTTATAAAGATTGATGTTGGCTATCACCGCTCAGGCATTGAACCTTCAGATTCAGAAAGCATTGACAGAATCCTGAGAACAGCCGAAAAAAGTAAGCTGGTTTTTCGGGGTTTCCTTACGCACCCCGGACATACCTATCAGGCAGGCAACAAACAGGAAATCCTTGCCATTCTGAGCGAAACCAGCCAGCTATTAACAGAATTAAAGCACAGATATCAAGGTCGTTATCCCGGCATTATCAGCTCAACCGGCGATACGCCCTCCTGCAGTCTGGCTGAAAATTTCAATGGAATTGATGAAATCAGGCCGGGAAATTTCGTTTTTTACGACCTGATGCAACTGCGTCTCGGCTCTTGCAGCTTTACTGAAATCGGTGCAGCTGTGATTTGCCCGATAGTATCCGTTTATCCCGGAAGAAATGAAGCATTAATTTACGGAGGTGCCGTTCATCTTTCCAAAGAATCGCTGCAGAACCCTGACGGAAGCAGGAATTATGGCCTGATTGTTCCTTTTACGGATGGCCGCTGGCATAGTCCGGAAGGCAATGACTACCTGGTTTCCCTTTCGCAGGAACATGGCATCTTCCGCACAGGAAGTACCTGGGCAAAAACACTAAAGCCCGGCGACCTGATTGCCGTAATCCCGGTGCACTCCTGCCTGGCTGGGGACTTATTTCGGATTGCGGATTGCGGTCCCGATAGCTATCGGGTGCGGATTGTGTGACTACAATTCCACTACTAAATATGAAGTCAGATGTCAGAAGTCGGAAGTCGGATGTAAGATGTAAGAAGTAGGAAGTATGAACCTGTGTATCTAACTGTAAATCTGCTCATTAGCTAATTTACTAATCAGCTAATCTACTAATCCGAAATCCGAAATCCGAAATCAATAGGCCCGTTCATTTCTGCCTTCAATATAATTGATAAACGATTTATTAACCACCTTGTTTCCGCCCGGAGTCGGGTAGTTGCCGGTAAAATACCAATCACCTGTATGGTTTGGAATGGCCTCATGCAGGTCCTCAATAGTCTGATAAACCACCTGAACTTTTGCTTTACAATCTGCCGGGGTGACCAGCTTTGATATTTTTTCTGAAATCTGCGCTGCTGTAAAGGGACGATAAATGTCTTTTACATAGTTAACCACCTCTTCTTTGGGTAGTTTTTCCTGTGCTTTGCATTTGAGATACACTTCATTAATGATCCCTGATTGCTTTGTTTCCTTCAGCAATTCAATGGCGGCATTAAAAGCAATAAAATCGCCCAATTTGGTCATATCGATGCCATAACAATCTGGATAACGGATTTGAGGAGCCGAAGAAGCCACCACAATTTTAACCGGACCGAGGCGGTCTAGTATTCTTATGATACTTCTGCGCAAAGTTGTTCCGCGAACGATTGAATCGTCAACCACCACCAGGTTATCTACCCCCGGAACCACAACACCATAGGTTACGTCGTAAACGTGGGCAACAAGGTCTTCACGATCATTATCCTGTGTAATGAAAGTCCTGAGTTTAATATCCTTAACCGCAACCTTTTCAACCCTGGGCTTCAGCTTCATAATCTTATCGATGCCGGCTGATGTCAATGTAGCAGCATCTTTAAGGAACAGTTCCTTTTTGATGCTGTCGCAGAAAGTATGCAGGGCTTCAGTCATTCCATAATAGGCAACAGCCGCTGTATTAGGTATATAGGAAAATACAGTATGTTCGAGATCGTGGTTAACAGCACTCAGGATGGCAGGTGTAAGTAATTGTCCCAATTTCTTACGTTCGCGGTAAATATCGACATCCGTACCACGGCTGAAGTAAATACGTTCAAAAGAGCATGCCTTTCGCGGCTGGACAGGCAAAACAGATTCCATGTTAATGCTTCCATCCCTCCTTATTACAAGCGCGTGACCTGGTTCAATTTCCTTAACAAGGCTGAAATCGACGTTCAAGGCTGTCTGTATTACAGGTCTTTCCGAAGCAGCGACAACCACTTCTTCATCGCGGTAATAAAACGCAGGCCTGATACCTGAGGGATCGCGCAATACAAAGGCATCACCATGCCCGAACATACCGGCTATGGCATATCCTCCATCCCAGTTTGAAGAGGCCCGGCGAAGAATGTCGGGCAAATTGAGGGTGGCAGCTATTTTTCCGGTTATTTCGCGTTTACTGTAACCCTCATTTTTAAACCTGGTGTAGAGCCGTTCGTTTTCTTCATCCAGAAAATGGCCGATCTTTTCGAGGATGGTAATTGTGTCAGAAGTTTCAACAGGGTATTGACCGAGATCGAGAAGCTTCTCAAAAAGCTCGTCAACATTGGTCATATTGAAATTTCCGGCCAGCACAAGGTTGCGGGTCATCCAGTTGTTTGCCCTGATAACCGGATGCAGGTTCTGAATGTTGTTTTTCCCGAAGGTCCCGTAGCGCAGGTGCCCCATAAAGAGCTCTCCGGCGAAACCGGCATTGTGCTTCAGGTATTGGGTATCTTTCAGCCTTTGCGGATGGCCTTCGGTCAACAGATTTATTTCACCATAGGCTGCTTTAAAAACATCAGCAATCGGCGTATTTGAATTGGAACGGTGCCGGTTTATGTACTTCATCCCAGGCCGGGGATCAAACTTAATACTGGCTATCCCTGCCCCATCCTGACCACGGTTATGCTGCTTTTCCATCAGCAGGTGCAACTTGTTCAGACCCCAGGTAGCAGTGCCATACTTGTTAAGGTAATATTCAAGTGGCTTAAGCAACCTTACCATTGCTATCCCGCATTCGTGTTTGATCTGCTCGCTCATGCTGTGAAAATTGTTGTTATTCTTTTATATTTGCGGTCACAATAATAATTGCTCCCGGAAAACACTGCAAAAATAAACATTTAAATTGCCGTTTGTAATTAAGTGTTGAAAAGCCCTTACTTTGTTGGTAAAACTTATTATTGCACTGTTTTTCAACATGTTAATAAATGGTAAATGAAAAATAATTCGAATATCGACATCCGGCTGGCCTGCAGTGATGAGGCTGATTATATTGCAAACAGCCAGGTAAGTATGGCCTGGGAAACAGAAGAATATAAACTGGACATCGACGCTGTCAGCCAGGGAGTTATGGCTGTTTTTGACGACCCCGGTAAAGGATTTTATCTGATAGCTCAGTCCGGTGGCATTAACTGTGGCTGCCTGTTGATTACTCCTGAATGGAGCGATTGGCGTAATTCCTGGGTATGGTGGATACAGTCGGTTTATGTTTTACCCGCTTATAGGAAAGAAGGTGTTTTCGGCACAATGTATGATTACATCAGGCAACTGGTACTGCAACGGAACGATGTTGCAGGCATAAGGTTATACGTTGACAATACCAATCTGAGAGCCCGTGAAGTTTATAACAGAATGGGCATGAACGGCGAACATTACCGGACTTTTGAATGGATGAAACCCAAATGAATTGCGTTCGCAACCACTTATGCAATTAATCTTCAACCATTTGGGTTCCATCCGACCTTTAAAAACCTGTGGTGAGCTTGTCGAACCATCAAAATTATTTGCGGATGAACTAATGGAACTTTAACAACACTTGTATATGAAACTTAAGCTGATTACGCTACTGCTGATTCTTCTAACTTTACAAAACTACGCGCAAGGCCCTCATCGTTGCGATGTTCCACTCCCCGATCATGTTTTCAGGCAGAAACACAAATCGGTCACATTACAACCTACAGAAGATCGTAAACTTCAGGTAGCCAAGGCTATTGCCAATAACAACTGTCTTTCTGTCGAGCAGGTTAAAGCACTTGCAGCACTGTTTATTGATGACTTTAACCGGCTTGAATTTGCAAAAACAGCATGGCAGAATACGGTCGACAAAGAAAATTTCTACTTCGTTTACGACGACTTTGCCTACTTCTCCACAGTCTTTATGCTGCATGATTATGTAAAATCAATGGAAGGCCACCCGACTGATTATTTACCCCCGTATGTTCCACCGGTCAACCTCAGTTTTCCGGTATTAAACTATCCCTACTATGAGAATTACCGCGGTCCTTCAAACTGTAATTATCCCATTCGGGAGGACGAATTTACAAGGCTCGCTGTTCAGGTAGCAGCCAATAATTCAGAAACCAGCCGGACTCTTTTACTCAATCAGGTTGCTCAGAATAATTGCCTGAGTGTTTCGCAGGCCATGAAATTTGCTTCTTTACTCAATGCTGAATCTAACCGGCTCAATTTTTTCAAAATGGCATATATGTCAGTTTTTGATTTGAATAATCTTCCTTTTGGTGAGCAGTTATTCTCTCTTTTGCCAAATAAAACAGCCTATAATGAGTTTGTAAGAATCCCTGTACCAGTTCCGGTTGTTCCACCTCCATGTAAAGTTAACGCAGATGAGTTTGGCCAGATTAAAGAGACCATCAGCAAAGAGAGTTTTAACAGCACCAGATTAACCCTGGCAAAGCAGATCATCAGAAGCAAAAACTGTTTCACGGTATGGCAGGTAACCGAGCTGGTAAAACTATTCTCCTTTGAAGATTCGCGCCTGGAACTGGCAAAATTTGCATACGACTTCACCATTGACCAGGATAACTACTATAAAGTTGCAGATGCTTTTTCTTTCAGTAGCAGCAAAGAAGAATTAATGAGATTCCTCGGATCAAAGTAATAGGGCAGCATATTTTTGCAGAGAACGTTTTAGCCTGAACTATTCACAAACTTGGTGTACTCTTTGAGCCTTAGAGTCATCGTGGCATAAAGAATATTTGCCACAAAGCGATGCACTGAGCCTGTCGAAGTGTCTTGAAAACACTAAGATAATGTAAAGTTGGATCTTTTCAAGAATAGTTTAGGTTAGTAAACCATTTGTAAAAATGTCGAATCGAATGAACTGAAAGTTCCATCAAATAATCGGCTTTCTTCTTTTTGCTTTTTACTTTAGACTTTTTACTTTAGACTTTAGACTTTTTACCTGACCTTCCCATGGACTCTTACCTCAAAGTTCTGTTTGTTAATGCATCAGATGCATTTTACAGAACAAAAAAATACAAAGTTGGTGACTTTTTCGGTCCGGTGGATCTGGGACTGCACCTCGCCGGGCGTTACAAGAGCCTGAACATAGGTACAGGATTGTTGGCCGGTTCGATTTTTCCCGGCTCAAACAGGCTGATATTCAGTGGATTTTCTCCTTGCTGGGGAGGATTTTACATATCATCAATGGGTGGAGCAGGCCTGGTTTTCGACAACCTGGGCATCAATATGGTGTCAGTGCTGGGCAAGGCTCCGACTCCATCGGTATTGTACCTTAACCGTGTTCATGGCGAGGAGATAGAGGTTGAAATTGAACCGGTTGACCTGAACAGGGTCTGGTATGAAGGCCGGCAAGGCATTTATTCCCTGATGGATTGGGTATTTGAAAAATACAGAACCCGCTACGAAACTGAACCCCGGATACTGGTGACAGGACCAGCCTCAAAGTCTACCGATTTTGGAGGCATCGCTTCGGTTCCAATAAAAAAGGGAGGACTTTCATACGTTGATACCTGGGCCGGGCGCGGTGGTTTTGGATCAGCTTTGCTTCAGGAACATGGCATTGCAGCAATAGTTTATGGTGGAACCTTCCTCGATGAGGATTTTCGCGATCGCAAGGTGGCCGATGAATGGTTTGAAAATAAATATGCAAAGAAACTGGCAGCTAAAGATCTGGAAATTACCACAAAATACCGATACGATCCCAACTTCAATACTGGTGGTACTTTTGGCGTAAATTATGCGACCATGGCCAATAAATTACTCGCATTTAACTACCAGTCAATCAATTGGCCAAATGAAAAGCGATTGAAAGTACATGAGGATTTTATAACAAATCATTACCTGAAGCAGTTTAACGAGGAAACAATCATAACCAAACAGCAAAGCAACTGCGGAGAGCCTTGCGCAGCCGTCTGCAAAAAAATGAAAGGCGAATTTAAAAAAGACTATGAGCCTTATCAGACCATGGGCCCTTTAAGCGGGATTTTCGATCAGCGGGCTGCTGAAAAGCTGAACCATTATGCGGATATGCTGGGCTTTGATGCCATTTCGGCCGGCGGTGTAATTGCCTGGCTGATGGAATGCCTGGACAAGCATTTTTTAAACCCTGAAGATATCGGAGTTTCTGAAAAGCCGGTTTTTAAAGCAGAAGGATTTGATGTGGTAAACGATTCCATGCACAATGCCAGGCTGGGTTGCGCAATCCTCGATAGCATCATTAGCTTAAAAATAGATCTGCATGAAGGCGCAAGAAAATATGCCCGCAGAACATCAAGAATCAAAGGAAATAATATCATTAACAGTTTTGTTTTCAGTGCCTATGCCAGGAAAGGATGGATGGTCCCGAATCAATACTGGACACCTGGCGTACTATCGCCAATGGCGATTATGGGGAAGTATTACATGTATTATGGCGATGATTTTATTCCCCCACGCGAACTTGGCCGCATGAATGCGAAGAGACTAATTGGAGAACTGGTAATTGACAACCTGGGGTTCTGCCGTTTCCACCGGCAATGGGCCGAAGAAATGGGACCTGAAATTATCCAGGCACTTTATGGTTTGAAAGACCGATTTATAGAATCAGTCAGACATACTGCCAGCCGCATCAATGGCCGTAACAGTTCGGTTTTTTGGGAATCAGAACGCAATTTTGAGCTGGTTTATTCCTTCCTGGTGAGAAAAAAAGAACAAGGTATCGTAAACAAAGAACTTGACAATTGGCTGATCAGATTTGAAACTGACAAAATGCAGGCCTCACTCGATTTCTGGTATGAGATGCATAAGGGTATACATGAATCACTCCGTGAATTTAACTGATATCTGTGCATCATAATTTTACTGCATTTATACACCACTGCCTCCCTGGATGTATTTGGTGATTTTCTTTGTTATAAAATCCGGATTATGCATAAAAAAAGCTCACTTTGCGTGAGTCAGCAACAGCATTCAACCAGCAGCATACAGTCACAAAACTATCCGCTGCAACAAAATCAGTTAATGGCTGTTTAATTCAGACTTTCTAATTATTCCCATGAAAAACTACCAGTTTCTGATTTTCTTCTCTGTTGTTCTGCTGATTTACTCAGCTGTAAATTATTATATATACCACCGGGCAATGCAATCGCTACCTGTTGAATCAGGGTTGAAAAGCTGGTTCAAGTGGGTGTTTATTGTTGTTGCAACCTCCTATGTTGCCGGCAGGGTATTGGAACGTTTTCAACAGTCTGCTTTTACCGATGTACTGGTCTGGATTGGTTCATTCTGGCTTGCGGCTATGTTCTACTTTCTGCTGGCCGTTATTCTTGTCGATCTTATCAGGCTTTCTAACTACTTCATCGGCTACCTTCCTGCATCCTGGTTGACCCAGAAATTTGCAGTGAATGTTATGGGGATTACATTATTTGTGGTTTTATCGACTGTGTTTGCAGGATACATCAATGCCATTAATCCCCGATTCCAGAAGCTGGATTTAACTATAAATAAAAAAGCCAACGGGCTAAAAGAATTAAACATAGCCATGGCTTCTGATATTCACATGGGCACCATTATTGGCCCGAGGCGAATGGCAAAACTGGTTGATTCAATTAACGGGCTTAAGCCGGATATCATACTTTTTGCCGGCGATATAGTAGATGAAGACCTTGCACCTGTTATCCGGCAAAATCTCGGAGAGTCATTGCGTAAACTAAAAGCTCCATTGGGTGTATATGGCATTACCGGAAATCACGAATACATTGGAGGTGCCGAGCCAGCTGTAAAATACCTGAGGGAACATGGAATTACAATGCTTCGCGATACTGTTGTTAAAATTGCCGATGCATTCTATATAGCCGGTCGTGAAGACAGGGATAAACCACGTTTCAGCGGAAAAGCAAGACTTGAAGTTGCTAAATTGCTTGAAAATATTGACAAGGATTTTCCTGTTATCCTGATGGATCACCAACCTTTTGATCTTCAGAATGCACAAACAGCTGGTGTAGATCTTCAATTATCGGGGCATACCCACCACGGACAGCTATGGCCCCTCAATTATATTACCCGGGCAATTTATGAAGTCAGCATGGGCTATAAAAAGAAAGGCAATTCGCACTTTTATGTTTCTCCGGGCTTCGGTGGATGGGGACCACCGGTAAGAACCGGAAACCGTCCGGAAATAGTCAACATAAAACTTCATTTTCTGCCTTCTGAACCAGCTTTTACGACACAAATTGAGTAAGCATCCATTGTTTGAGCCATCCGACAAAATTACTGCTTATATTTCCTCTCCCCTGGGTTTTATCGAACTCATTTCAGAAGGAGGATTTATTACCGGATTGTATTTTACTGATGCTGCACTTGAAGAAATTATCCCTGCTTCATTGATAAATGCAGCCAATCAGATAAAAAATTATTTCGGCGGTGAATTAACAGTATTTGATATTCCTGTAAATCTAAAAGGTACAAACTTCCAGTTATCCGTCTGGAAGTTGCTGGAGGAAATTCCTTATGGCGAAACAACCACCTATGGAGAAATCGCGGCTAAACTGGGGATGAAAAATGGCGCAAGAGCTGTTGGTCTGGCCAATGGATCAAATCCGGTTTCGATCATTATTCCCTGCCATCGTGTTATCGGACAAGATGGAAAACTCACCGGTTACGCCGGCGGGCTTTGGCGCAAAGAGTGGCTGCTTAAATTGGAACAATCGGAATTAAAAGTTGGCTTGTTCAGTAGATAGCCAGATTGTCCGGTTGCGGACATTCAATTTTCAGTTTGACAATTCCCTGACTGAATTCGCACACAGAATCTTTGTTACAAGCTCTTTATCAATAGATTACCATATATGGCACAAATTTGGATAGTTTAATTACAACCAAACCTTATCGTTATGAGAGAAGTTGTAATTCTGATCCCGGAAACCGAGCCAGAGCAGAATGTTGAAATTGAAGTGAGAATAAACGGGCGGATAAAAACTATGCAATACCGTGTTGAGCTGGTAACCTGGGAAGGAACAGAACCCACTGCCGAAGAAAAGTTCACAGTTTTAAAGCATAAAATAGATGCTTATGACAAAAACTGGGAGCTGGTAGAAATTGGCATACCAGAACCCGAAAAAATCCCATTGGTATTCAGAAAGAAAATTTCCTGATAACCCCTGTTTAACCTTTCGCTGATTGATATCTGATTCTTACAAAGTCAAGCATCAGGGAGATATCTTCTGAATTCACACCATTCTGAAGCAGGAACTTTTTATCGGCGATAAAAGCCTTTAGAAAAGAATTTAAATCTCCATTTCTTTTAAGGATACTCTGAACATAATATACGGCAGCAGCTTGCCTGTTGCGCAGACAGAAAGCTACGTGGCCGGCATTCATAAAATCAAAGGCATTGGGCTCCATTTCCAGTAATTGTGTGTAGTAATTTTCAGCTTCCATAAGTCGGTTGAGCGTAAAAAGACACCAGGCCACAGGTCTCATCGATCTGGCAGTTCCCTGTTCGTTGAATTCAATCCTGTAAAAATATTCAAGTGCATTAGAGTAATCGCCCAGGCTCAAATAGCAGGTACCAACCGAAGCATGAACTTTCATATTGTCAGGTTCCAGTTGCGATAACTCAAGGTAAACCTCAAGCGCTTTGGCTGGCTGCATCAATTTATGATAACACTGCGCCATCTTGCCCAGCAACCATTTACGGTTTGTATCAAAGAGATCAGCCTTTTGATACATCGCTATGGCCTCTGCATAATTACCGGTCTGCTGTTGACAGTAACCTGATTTTTCATAAAGTTCTGCATAGTTTTCCCCTTTTTCAAGAAGTTGCAGGTAAATCCTGTTGGCCTCCTGAAAATGGTTGTTGTCGAAATAAAATCCGGCAATGTTCCTATAGAAAACCGGAGATGAAATCAGCGCCCCAATTACTGAAGTATTATGCACATCAAGCGGCAGCTGAAAAATATCACCAGTCTCCGTTCTGACTGAATTCAGTTTAAAAAACCGGTAAAGATCTTGAATGTATTGAATTACAATACGCTTCTTCTTTAATGCAGGATCGGTGAGCTCTTCACTCATAAGTTCCTCAAACTGTTCTACTTCTGAAGTAAACATCTGAGCCATAATTTCCTTTTGCCGTTCGGGCATGTGTTTCAGGTTCAGGATAAATGAGAATTTATCAGAATTACACATATACGGGGAGTTTTCAACCCCCTTTAGAACTGTATCCCGAAAACTCTCTTTTTCACTCCGGAGCGATCCCGCAACTGCGTAATGCTGTCGGTAAAAAGGCATAAACCAATGATGTATTTCAGAAAAGAAAGGGAAATTCTTGAGCATCGCAAAAGCGCTCAGAAATACATCCGCACCTTCCATCTGCATATTGGTCAGATCCTCCAGTTTCCTGACAAGACCCGGCTGATCATCAAAATAATTGGCCCAATCGGGATTTTTATCAACTTCATCGCTGGATTCAAGCAGATTCTCAAGATTCAGTTTCTGACTCAGGTCTTCGTTGAATTTTATAATATCAGGAACTATCTCTTCTCTGAATTTTCTGGCAATCTTGTCAGTATCCTTCGATCTTATTATCTGGGAGATGACCGCAAATGTATCAGATTCAAATGATTGATCGTCGTTAAGCACCAGTAGAATGTCCGACATATGCGATGAAAGCATCAGCCGTTTATCGTAAAAACTGAATGAAACCAGTATTCCTACCAATGCCCTTACCGAGATCTGAGGATTATCATGCGCATACAATTTCACGAGGAGTTCAATCCTTCGGCTATCGTAAGTCCTTATAAGACCAAGTGTAACAGCGCTTACAAGCAGCGCCTTTTCATACCATGGGAATGAGTTGCTTTCAAAAATCTGCCCGACAACCTGTAAATCATCCTCTGAAAGCTTAGTATTCAACCAAAGAAAGTTGAATGCCCGCTGAATAGCTTTACGGTGCCGGATGGCAGATTCGCTTTCTGACTCATCTTCGTATAATGCTGTGCTGCTAAGCATCTCATTCAGTTCATAGTCAAACGAAAGGTCAAGCAGATTATCAGCTAATTCCTCCCTGCTCAGGCGCATCTGCTTCTCAAGGTCATTTTTCATGGAAGCAAGCCTCAGCGCCGGTTGATTTAACAGGTCAAGTTTTACACGATCAGCTAAATCGTAGGTGCTAAGTATGAGGTTCTTATAGATATTATTCCTTAATGGATCATCGACTCCCTGCACCGTATAGTTCAACATATTACTATAGGTAAAGCGGAGTTCTTCCAGTTGAGTTGTAAATTCATTGTAGTTATTTATTGGGAAGGCAGTTGCAATTTTATCAAAAGCATCAAGCATACGGTTCTGACCCAACAGCTTGTTGATCCGTTTGTACCAATCCTCAATTTCAATTATATTCATATCGTGATATTAGATCAGTAAGTTACTCAAAAATCGTGCTCATTCAACAAATGTGACATATTTTCAGTTATGGCTGTTCAGATCTGTACACTTGTGCAATCAAATACGTACAATATTTATAAGCTCACCATAAAGATGAAGTGTAAAGCGCTATATTTCTGAACTTTATATTTTTGGCATGATTCGTGAAATCCAACTCCGTTAATTCTTCTGAATCTCTGCAATGTCGTTGGTCTTTAGCTATATAAAATCTGCTTTCCGGAACCTGGCCAGAATCAGGATTCATTCGATGATCAACATATCCGGTTTGGCAATCGGTCTGTTATGTTTTATTATCATCATGCTCTACGTCAATGATGAGCGCAATTATGACAAATACCACCAGAAATCCGACCGGATTTACAGAATCACCAGTACAACCGATTTTGAAGGTGTGGCAGAACATTCGTCCAGTTGTCCCGCCCCTTTAGGCCCGACCATGGCGGCTGAGTATCCGCATTTGATTGAAAAAATGACCAGGGTATTTAACGACTGGTCAAGCGAATTCTTTATCGAATATGAAAATAAGAGTTTCCGCGAAAAGCGGTTTTTCTTTGTGGATTCAACATTCACCGGTGTTTTTGATGTCAGCATCCTGAAAGGAAATCCCAAAGAAACTTTATCAGCCCCTTTTACTGCATTAATAACAGAATCAACAGCAAAGCGGTATTTTGGAAACAGTGACCCCATCGGTAAAATTATTAAACTAGAGGGGAAAACCAACATAACCATCACCGGACTGATTACTGATACGCCTCCCCAGTCTCATTTCAACTATGATTTCCTGGTTTCACTGTCAACCCTGCGTATGCTGTGGGGTGGGGCAATGCCACCTACCTGGGTTTACAATCCTTTCTGGACTTATGTGGTTTTAAAAGACGGGGCAAACCTCCATGAACTGAAAACGCAATTGCCCATCTTTACAGAAAAGTACTTTTATGATGCCGAGAAGGATCATATTACCCTCGGCATTCAGCCACTGGCAGATATCCACTTAAGGTCATCACTGGATTATGAGATCGAACCGAACGGCAACATTTCCCATATTCATATCCTCACAGCAGTAGCACTTTTCATTTTGCTGATCGCCTGCATAAACTACATTAACCTGTCAACTGCATTTGCTACCCGTCGTTCACGTGAAACTGCCATACGAAAAGTCTCAGGAGCGACAACAAAACAACTTGTTCTGCAATATCTCGGCG
>JAAXUD010000738.1 GCA_013336205.1 Lentimicrobium sp.
AAACTCCTTTTCCCTCAGACTGAGAATCTGGCCTCTCACAACCCGGGCAACTTCAACCCACATGGTCAGACCCACGGCTATAAAAACCTGCCAGAATCCCTTCCCAAGAGCAAAGGTAATGGCTATAACAAGCAGTAAGGTGGGGATAGACCAGATTACATTGATAAACCATACGATTAAATCATCGGTTCTTCCTCTGAAAAAGCCGGCCAGTGCACCAAGTAATATCCCCAACACCAGCGAAATAAGCACTGAAATAAATCCAACCGAAAGGCTGACCCGGGTGCCTATCATCAGCTGGCTTAAGACGTCGCGGCCAAATCTGTCAGTCCCCAATAAATACCTTCGGGTTACAAGATTCTTATTTATAACCATTTGCTGCATAACCTTGATATCGGTTGAAAAAGTTGCACCATTGATGTCTTTCAGTTCAGCAGCACCTGGTTTTTGTTGCGCATTTTCATCCAATGCATAAATAACATCTGCTAATTTATAGCTGTAAGTATTCGTAGAATCCGGTGAGAACCCGGCTTTATCATAACGTGTAACAAGAATCTCATCTCCTTTAAAATTCCAGTTACTGATGGGAACGGAAGTGTATGCTGATTTGCATCCGTATGCCAAACGCCTGATCAAATTGCATTTGCCTGCCGGTTCGTTTTTTTTAATGAGTAATAATTGTACTTTAAAACCTGGCTTGCTTGCGGCAATCTCAAGAATCTGGTTGTTGGCAAATGGGGTGCTGTCAGGTGAAACGAGGTATCCCAGAATAGAAACCAAAGAAGCTATAAGGATAACGATCATTGATGCTGCCGCGGTTTTGTTCCGGCGGAGTTTATTCCATGATTTTGCTGAAAGGCTTCCTTCCGGAAGTATTTTCTTGAAAAATAGCAAGGCAGATTTTGTTGGTCTCAGGTTTATTTTAAATCAAAGTAATCCGACAATTAAGAACTGAAAAGTTTATAATATGGATTTTTATGGAGGAAGAATCAAAAGAATAGCACAAAATCAGCCAAGCGCAGAATAGTTTTAGTACGACTTATCGCCCCCAAGTATTCCGCCTAAAATGGAGCCCCCGATTCCGCCAACTCCCCGCGTTTCCTCGCGATTGGAGCGTGAGGCCGCAATAATTCTATCGGCGAGGCGGGAGAAGGGGAGACTCTGTAAGTAAACCAGTCCCGGACCGGTGAGCTTTACCAGGAAAAGTCCTTCACCACCAAACAGGGCATTTTGAAAGCCACCGATAAAGCGGATATCATAATCAACCGAGGGATGGAAGGCAACCAGGCAGCCGGTATCTACATGAAGAATCTCGCCAGGCTGAAGGATGCGCTGCACAATGGCGCCACCGGCCTGTACAAATGATAGCCCCTGGCCTGAAAGCCGCTGCAGGATAAAGCCTTCTCCTCCGAAAAGACCGGCACCAATCTTTTTGGTAAACGCGATGTCTATGTCGATTCCGCGGGCAGCACAGAGAAAAGAATCTTTCTGACAGAGAAATGAGCCCCCTAGTATATCAAGATCCAGCGGGATAATCTTCCCGGGATAAGGTGCGCCGAAAGCCACCCTGCGCTTGGTGTGTGCATTGTTCAGGAAAGTGGTTATAAAGAAGCCATCTCCTGTCAGCATGCGCTTAAAGCCTTTGAAAAGCCCGCCTCCGGTGTTGGTTTGCATTTCAATGCCATCGTCCATGTACATCATGGCGCCTACTTCGGCTCTGACCCCTTCTGCCGGATCGAGCTCAATTTCGACGAGTTGCATATCGTCACCCAGTATTTTGTAATCAATAATGTCGGACATAGGAATACCAGTTAAAGTCAAACGCAAATTTAGCAACAAATGGCTGTTGACTGAAAAAAAACTTGAATGAAAAGTTTTATTATTTCGTCAGAATGTATTACTTTTGCCCCTCTTAAGAAACATGGTGGTTTTAGCTCAGTTGGTTAGAGCGTCTGATTGTGGTTCAGAAGGTCGTGGGTTCGAGCCCCATATTCCACCCGAAAAAGCCGGTTTTTACCGGTTTTTTTTTGTCTCTTTACTTCCTGATTACTCTTCGGCTGAAAATTAAGAGTCTGTTTAAATTTCATTTCATTTTTCAATAGGCCCGTCCTTTAGGGCGGGTCTGAAATATATTATCACAAACGTTGGCAAAATCCTGA
>JAAXUD010000739.1 GCA_013336205.1 Lentimicrobium sp.
TCAATTATCTTTTTCGTTTTCCGGACATAGCGATAGCGGTTGAACAATCCGATTGCCAGCAGCAGCATAAGGACTCCGGTAATACTTGTTGCATTGCGGATGGCTTTCTGACGCTGGATATCGAGTTCCTGCAAGGCTTTGTCTTTTGTCAATAAATCAACCTCGCCCTGCTTTTTCTCCAGATCAAAATTTAAGGTCAGCGCCTGAAGCCTTTTATCCATCTCTGCATTATAAAGGGTATCTTTTATTGCGGCATAAAGGGTTTGGTATTTATAAGCATTTTCAAAATCGGATACCTTCTGATAAAGGCCGGCCAGCCCTTCGTAGACAAATTTAAGCTCATAATTGGCGCCAATTTCCCTGGCTATATCCTTGGCATTGTGATATGTAGCAATTGAAGACTGGTAATCCCCCTGTTGGTTGTATGTTTCTGCCAGCCCAAGCAGCGACTGCGACATTTCCAGTTTAGCACTCAGCTTCCTGGCTAACTCAAAAGCTTCCTGCTGATATTTTATAGCTTGCGGATAATCTTTCCTTTTTGCATAAACTTTACCAATATTATTCAACGCATAGGGGACATTACCGCTTTCCGATTTTTTATAGGCTTCCAGGGCTTTTTCAAAATAAAACAGGGCAGACTTGTCGTCACCCCTGGCCAGATAAATTTCACCCATATTCACGGCAGAAGTTCCGATTGCATCATGATCTCCCAATTCTTCACTTAAAGGAAGGGCTTTCAGATAATATTCAAGTGCTCTGTTGTGCGTGGCCATTTTGTTGAAATAAACAGCCCCGATATTTACCAAAGCAGTTGCAATTCTAAGTTTATCACCGATTTCTTCTGATACCTTTAATGATTCCAGGTAAAACTGAATGGCTTTTTCATCGTCTCCTTCATTAAAGTTGACTGCACCAAGATTGTTCAGCATATTGGCAATGCCAAGCTTATCATTTATCGATTGGAAAGTCTTGAGGGATTGCTCCCAGAAAAGTAAGGTTTCAATATAGTTCCCCTGAAAATAATAACCCATTCCAATGCTTTTCAGGGCGTAGGCCTGCCCCCTTTCAAATCCGAGTTTATCGGCCAGCGCCTTTGCCTTTTCGGCATAAATCAGTGCTTCCTTTGCATCGGAGCGAACCAAGCTACCCGAGAGTGAAATCAGGGTATTTACCCTCAGTGTATCTTCTTTTGACTTCTTAAGTAGTGTTCTCAGGCTGTCAGCCTGCCTGGATTGAGCATTGCTTTCAGCAGAGACTGCAATTAAGAGCGCAATAAAACACAGATTAAGTATTTTCATTCGTCCTTTGGGATTCAGTTAATTGTTCGTTCACTTGAAATAATCTTCGAAAGCAATTGTGAATGATTTTATAAACAGCAGAAGAGGGATAATTGTTAGCCCTCTTCTGCATTGATTATTCAAATAATATGAAACTTAGTCGCTTAATGCCTGATAATTCTATAAACCTTTATTTCTTCCGGAGTTTTAATTCTCAGAATATACATTCCGGCTTTGATTGCGGATAAATCAACTTCAATCATCCTTTCTGAAGGTTTGACTGATCTTACCTGATACTGCTTTCCAGTCATATCAAATAAGAAAACGTCATCAGCAGTAATCAGATTATTATTGAGATTGACAAATATTTTATCACTGGCGGGATTAGGATAAACTGACATTTCCATTTCCAATTCCAGTTCGACCGGGCTTTCAGGCTGCTCTGTCACCATTAATGATTTGTTGCACTGAACCGAAGTTGAACCGGCCATAGCTAAAGATGCCGTTTTGGTCCAGTTTTTATAGCTTCTTACAGTCCAGGTAACAGGAACTCCGTCAAACCTTACCTCCCATATTCCTTCACCTGGCATAAACAGCTGAGGAATCCCACTACTGCTATATTGACCAGCGCCGGTTAGCCTGTTTTCCAGTCCGGCCTGAACATATACCGGCGTAGTATTTTGATTAAGGTACTTAAAATATGCAATATAGGTAAACCCATTTTCATCAGGAGGAATCTGCTCAACGCATACAAGGCTTACGATCAAATTGTTAGCTCCTGAGCCAAATGGATTAACATAAAGATGCCCGTTAACCGGTGTAAAGGAGTAGTTATTGGCAGTTGCAGCCGGAATAATCTCATAAACACCGGCAGCACCGG
>JAAXUD010000740.1 GCA_013336205.1 Lentimicrobium sp.
CAGCTTTTTATAGGTGGTGATTTCGGTTCCAATCCATGACGTGCCAAATGCCTTGTCATCTGCATTGATGAGCCGGCCATCGGAAGTATAAAAGGAAAAACGTGCAGGATTTTTGTCGATTTCCAGTTTTAAGGTTGGGGTTGAGAAAATAAGTTGATCGGTTGTTTCATCCAGTTTTACTGGGCACTTTTCCGGGCTGGCAATAACTGCATAGGAAAAGTCATCAGCAAAGTCATCTTTCGTAATTCTGATGCGGATGACTCCCGAATTAAAAACTGTAACTTCGGCCTTTCCATTGTCTGTTTCCAGGCTAAGAATCTGCCCGTTCAATTGATGAGAAGTAATTTTGCCTAAGCTTTGGTTCTTACTGCTTTGGGGAAAGGCCTGGGTCATTAATGTGATGATTAGTAAAAAAAGAGAGGTTATTTTTTTCATAAGGATCTTCTATTTGGCCAGTAAAAAGCCTGTTAGCTTTTAATCAGAAAAAAGGCTTTTCAGGATTTGGCCTGATTATTTATAATAAACTTTGTACCCCCAGGCTGGTAATTCGATATCGGTATTTGCCTTGAGTGAGGTTTTCTGACCCGAGAAAAGGTCAGTATATCCGCCCGCAAATGTTTCGTCTTCAATTGCCACTGTAACCGGATCTTTACTAAGGTTGACCATGGAAATAACCTTATTGTTATCCTTTTCGCGGAGCAGCACAAAAACTTTGTCGTCAGACAGGGTATTCAGCCGCTTCCAGCTTCCTCCGGCTGATCCATTGAACAGTGCAGGGTTAGTCTTCTTGAGTCCAAGTATGGTTTTATAGAAACCGGTCATTTTATAATTTCTCCAATCAACAGCATCTTTTTCAAAGAATTCAAGCCGCTTGTTCATTCCGGATTCCTGCCCTGTATAGACCAAAGGCATACCGGGTATAGTCGAGGTCAGAACAAAAAATGCTTCCACTCCATCTCCCAGGCGCTCGAATTCGGTGCCGTTCCATGAATTCTCGTCGTGATTTGTAATAAAATTCATTCTGTACGCATCGGCCGGGTATAGACTGTCGTTTTTCTTCATGTATTTTTCGATGTCGTTTGCTGTCATTTCACCTTTATGAATTTTATTCATAACATGATGAAACTCCCACCCATAGGTCATGTCAAAAGCAGCATGGTGGCGGGGATTTTCATCTTCAGCCAGCATAAATACAGGTTTGATCTTATCGAGTTCGGGACGGACACTGTTCCAGAAATCGGTGGGAACATCTCCGGCAACATCGCAGCGGTAACCGTCTATGTCAAAATCCGTAACCCAATATTTGAGCGCATCAAGCATATACGTGCGCAGTTCAGGGACTTCATAATTGAATTTAACCACATCAGTCCAGTCTGAGGGTGAGTGCAGTTTACCGGTTGAGTCTTGAACATACCAATCAGGATGTTCTGTAACGAGCGCATTGTCCCATGATGAATGGTTGGGCACCCAGTCGATGATAACGTAAAGGCCGAGTTCATGGGCTTTTTTGACAAAGCGTTTGAAATCTTCATTAGTTCCGTATTCGGGATTTATTCCCTTATAATCTTTAACGGCATAGTAACTTCCAAGCGTGCCTTTCCGGTTTAGTTCACCTATGGGATGAATGGGCATCAGCCATAAAATTCCCGCTCCCAGTTCCTTTAAGCGGGGGAGATGTGCTTCAAGTGCAGCGAAAGTGCCTTCGGGTGTAAATTGCCGGATATTTATTTCGTAAATGCTCTGGTTTTTGCTCCATTCGGGGTGTTTAACCTGAACGAGGGTGCTATCCCCGTTGACGGTTTCCGCGGATTTCTGCCTGCACGAAACAACTGAAAAATTAACTGCCGCGATAAGTATCGCTGCTAATAGAAAGGCTTTGGAACTGATCTTCATACTTACACCATTTTTTATAAGAAGTTAAACTAATTGAGAAATCAAAACAAAGATAAAAAAAATAGGATAAGCCAGAAATAGCAAATCCCATAAAGAAATATCGAATTAAGAAAGGCTAAAAAAAGGGCTACCGGTTAAGCAACCCTTTCCTGGCTTTAGTATCAGTTATTATTTCAGGGTGAAGATTTCATCCTTGATTTTTGAGTTTACCTTTATGGATAGCACATTCAGTTTCACTGTTTGCGGTCCCATTTGCTGCGAA
>JAAXUD010000215.1 GCA_013336205.1 Lentimicrobium sp.
GGCGATAAAATCGGTAAAAGTGTTTTTCTTTTTGAGCAACTTGCCGTCTTCGTACCATTGCTCTCCCATGTCACTGCCACCCCTGATCTGGGCTATCGCAAATACAAATCCCCGGTCAACCAGGCTGTAAAAAGAGGAGATAAAGTAAGCATCAGAACTGGCACCATAGGAACCGTAAGAATAAAGCAATGCCGGATTGCTGCCATCTTTTTTCAGTGATTTTTTGTAAACCACCGACATCGGAACCTTCACCCCATCGGCCGCAGTAGCCCAAACGCGCTCCACCGTATAGTCATCGGGATTAAAACCACCGGGAATCTCCTGTTGTTTCAGCAAGGTGCTTTTATCGCTGTTCATATCATACTCAAACACACTTGAAGGCCGGTTTAAAGAGCTGTAACCATAACGCAGACTTGTGGCATTGTACTCCGGAGTACCGTTTAAGTAGGCTGTATAAACCGGTTCAGGAAAACTGATCGTATTCAGTTTGCCATCCTTCAGACCAAGAACCCTGATTTCGTTCAGCCCGTTTGTGCGGATCTGGGCAGCCAGAAAGTCCTGAAAAAGCTCAAGTCCTTCAATTTTAGAGTTTTTATCATGAGGAATAATTACTTTCCACGTTTTGCGGTCTTCATACCCTTTCAGCGGGGCCTCATAAACCATTGAATTCAGGTTTTCACGGTCTTTGTATTGGATGAAATACTTATCCTTGTGATGATAAACATGATATTCAACATCCTTAACGCGGGGAATAAACACTTTAAAAGTTCCTTCAGGCTCATTGGCCGGCAGATAGAGGTATTCTGAGGTTGTGAAACTGCCGGAAGAAATAAAGATAAAATCGTTTGTTTTACTCTTCTCAACATTCACAATAAACTGCTCATTGGGCTCTTCGAAAACCAGTGCATCAGGTGTGGTGGTTCCGATGGTATGGCGATAAACCCTGTAAGCCCTGAGGGCATCGTTGCCCACTGTGTAAAAAAGTGTTTTGCTGTCGTTGGCCCAGGCAAAGCCCTGAACTTTATCTATGCTGAGCGGCAAATCTTTACCGGAGGTGAGATCTTTTACCTTCAGCGTAAAATCAGCAAAGGAACCGGTTTCATTCGATACATACGCTACCAGGTTATTATCTGTACTTACATCGTATCCGGCAAAAATATAGGCCTGTTTTCCTTCTGCAAGCTTGTTTACATCAAAAATCACTTCTTCCGGTGCCGACACATTTCCCTTTTTACGGCAATAGATGCGATATTGTTTTCCTTCTTCAGTGCGGGAATAATAATAAAACCCATTATCGAGCTGAGGCACTGTTTCATCGGTTTCTTTTATTCGGCCCTTCATCTCAGCAAAAAGCTTTTCCTGTAGCGAAATCGTTGATTTCATCACCGTATCACAATAAGCATTCTCAGCTTTCAGGTATTCAATCACTTCCGGGTTTGATTTTTCTTTTATCCAGAAGTAATTGTCGACGCGTTTGTTGCCGAATTCAGTGAATTCAGTTGGTTTAACCGCAGCTACCGGAGGGGCAGGAAAGTCGGTTTGAGTGGTTATTTTCATGGTGGTCTCTGTAGGTGTATTGCAAGCGGCCAGCCCTAAAGCAATGGCAATCGCCTGAAGGATTCTGTTTCCCTTTAACATAAAACTATAGGTTAAAATTAAGGAGTAAAAGTAAAAATAAAAACGTCTGTGTGGAACGCAGATTTCAGGCTCCTGTCAGAAGTTGATAAATCAGAAGAAAATATTTAAAGTATTAAAGTTCTTTTCTAAGCCTGGCCACCGGTATATTCAATTGTTCCCGGTATTTGGCCACGGTGCGGCGGGCGATGTTGTAGCCTTTTTCTTTCAGGATGTCGGTCAATTGCTCATCAGTAAGCGGTTTACCTTTTTCTTCGGCGGTGATACAATCGGAAAGGATTTTTTTAATCTCACGGGTAGAAACCTCTTCGCCGGAGTCGGTTTGCATCGATTCGGAAAAGAAACTCTTCAGCAGAAAAGTGCCATAAGGTGTTTGCACGTATTTTGAGTTGGCTACACGCGAAATTGTCGAAATATCAAGCCCGACAATTTCAGCGATGTCCTTCAGGATCATCGGCCGCAGCTTGGTTTCGTCACCGGTAAGAAAGTACTCATGCTGGTAATCCATGATGGCTTCCATGGTCACATACAGCGTATTTTGCCGTTGCTTGATGGCATCAATAAACCACCGGGCTGAATCTATTTTCTGCCTGATAAACATCACCGCCTCTTTTTGAGTGCTGCTTTTCGATTTGCTTTCGGCATAGGTCTCAAGCATATCCACATAGGTGCGGCTCAGCCTTAACTCGGGCATGTTGCGCGAATTTACCTGAAGTTCCAGCTCTTCATCTTTGTTATAGATGAAGAAATCGGGCATGATGTAATGATTGGAGCGAGCCGTATCACCCATGGAATTGCCCGGTTTGGGATTGAGTTTGAGTATCTCATTCACTGCATCGCGCAATTCTTCTTCACTAACCCTGGCTTTTTTTGAGATTTTATCGTAATGCTTTTTGGTGAGTTCATCAAAATAGCGTTCGATCAGCAATATGGCGAGTTGTGTTGCTGCGGTGGCTGGTTCCTGCCGACGCAACTGAATCAGCAGACATTCCCGCAAATCACGGGCCCCAATTCCCGGTGGGTCAAATTCCTGAACCACTTTCAGCATCTCACCCAGCTCTTCGGGTGTAGTAATAATGTTTTGGGTAAATGCCAGATCGTCAACCATGGCACTGAGGTTACGGTTAAGATAGCCGGAATCGTCAAGGTTGCCGATAATGCAGCTGGCAATCTGAACCTGGCGATCGTCGAGCTTGCGAAGTCCAAGCTGTGAGATCATCATCTCCTGGGCACTTATTCCGGAAGCATAGGGTATGTCGCGATGCTCATCATCGGCACTGCTGTTATTGGCATTCAGCCGATAAGCCGGGATATCGTCATCGTCGAGATAATCTGTAATATCAAAATCATCGCGTTCACGCTCCAGTTCATCAACCGGATCGGGTTCTGTATCAGATACCTGTTCGTTAATTTCACCGTCAGATTCGGGATCGCCGCCATCTTCAAGTGCCGGATTCTCTTCAATTTCCTGCTTAATCCGCTGTTCAAGGGCAATCGAAGGAATCTGCAGCAACTTCATAAGCAGAATCTGCTGCGGCGACAGTTTCTGTAAAAGCTTCTGTTGTAATTTCTGGGTTAACATACAAACTCCTTGTTAAAATCAACTGCGAATATACCGGCAAGTTACGAAAAACCCACCTGATTGAATAACGTTTTTGTTGTTATTTTATTGAAATCAGGCTTCACTTTGTCAGTCCTGGTTTGTATTTATAAGTTTCGCTTTAAAATGTAACTGCTTCCGGCCCTTTTGCGTCATTAAAATTCTGCATTCTGCGGTGTACGCGGAAATGGAATCACATCACGGATGTTGGCCATCCCTGTAACAAAGAGGATAAGCCGCTCAAAGCCAAGGCCAAAACCTGCATGTGGCGCTGTTCCGTACTTCCGGGTATCAAGGTACCACCAGATATCCTTTTCGGGAATATGCATCTCGTTGCAACGGGCTACCAGTTTTTCCAGCACTTCTTCGCGCTGAGAACCACCAATAATTTCACCTATTCGGGGGAAAAGAACATCCATTGCCCTTACAGTTTTACCGTCGTCGTTTTGCTTCATGTAAAAAGCCTTGATGTGCTTTGGATAATCTGTGAGGATTACCGGGCGCTCGAAATGCTTTTCAACAAGATAGCGTTCATGCTCGCTCTGAAGATCAGTTCCCCAGTCAACCGGGTATTCAAACTTCTGTCCCGAGGCCTTCAGAATTTCGACAGCTTCGGTGTAGGTCAGCCGTTTAAAATCGTTGTTAACCACAAACTTCAGGCGTTCTATCAATTCATTGTCGTACATTTTATTCAGGAATTCCAGGTCGTCGAGGCAGTTTTCAAGTGCATAGCTGACAAGGTATTTCAGAAAGTCCTCGGCAAGGTCCATGTTATCGACAATGTCATAAAATGCCATTTCTGGTTCAATCATCCAGAATTCGGCCAGGTGGCGGGGTGTATTCGAGTTTTCAGCCCTGAAAGTTGGCCCGAAAGTGTAGATATTCGACAAGGCCATTGCACCCAATTCGCCTTCAAGTTGCCCTGAAACAGTGAGATTGGTGGCTTTACCAAAGAAATCCTGGCTATAGTCTACTGTACCGGCCTCGGTCAACGGTGGATTTATCGGATCGAGGGTGGTAACCCTGAACATGGCCCCGGCACCTTCTGCATCTGAACCGGTAACTATCGGTGTATGAAGATAATAAAATCCGTTGTCATTAAAATATTTGTGAATGCCGAACGCCATGGCATGTCGGATGCGCAGCACTGCACCAAATGTATTGGTCCGGGGCCTCAGGTGGGCAATTTCACGCAAAAATTCAAGGGTATGGCCTTTTTTCTGCAGTGGATAAGTTTCTGCATCTGCTGTCCCGTAGACCTCAATCTCTTTCGCCTGAACTTCTACCGCCTGGCCCTGACCCGGCGATTCGACCAAAATTCCGTTGACTGAAATACAGGCACCGGTGGTAATCAGTTTCATGGTTGCTTCATCGAAAGCAGCCAGATCAACCACTACCTGAATGCTGTGAATAATGGAACCATCGTTCAGTGCAATAAAGGCTACGTTCTTATTTCCACGCTTGGTACGTACCCAACCTTTAAGGTTAACCATATTCCCTGCGCCAATCTGATCCCAGTGGCGAAGTACTTCAGCAATTTTTGTTCGTTTGAGCGATTCCATTATTCTTTTTAAAATTGATTTCCAAAACTATAAGATTTCGCAACCTCTATTGAGGTTCAAAGATGTGGCAAAGTTATGAAATTTCCGGGAGTCGTGAAAGTGCCGTGTGGTTTATGGAAGGCCACGATTCTAAAAACGAAATAGTACAGGCACGATAACAGGGAGATTTACTACTTTTGTCAAAAATAGCCAATGGACTTTCAACCACTACCATCCTGGATTCCGGGCAGTATCAAACCTCTGGTAATTGCAGGCCCCTGCAGCGCCGAATCAGAGGAACAGGTGTTGCGGACTGCCCATGCGGTAAAAGGGATTGCCCAGGTTAAGGTCTTCAGAGCTGGTATCTGGAAACCCCGCACCCGCCCCGGTTCTTTCGAAGGTGTTGGTGCAGAAGGACTGACCTGGCTTCAGCGCGTAAAAACAGAAACCGGACTGCTTACTACCGTTGAAGTGGCCAAACCTCATCATGTTGAGGAGGCACTGAAGCATGGCATCGATATACTTTGGATTGGTGCCCGGACGGTGGTAAATCCATTTTCGATGCAGGAACTATCAGAAAGCCTTACTGGTGTTGATATTCCTGTTATGATCAAGAATCCGGTTAATCCCGACCTCAAACTCTGGATTGGAGCCATTGAGCGGCTTTATAAAAACGGCATTCATCGCATAGCCGCTATTCACCGGGGTTTTTACCAGTATGAGAAAACGCAGTACCGGAATGTTCCGCAATGGGAAATTCCGATTGAACTGATGCGGCAGTTGCCGGGTCTGCCTTTGCTCTGCGACCCAAGCCACATCGGAGGAAACCGAAAACTGATACAACAGATTTCACAAC
>JAAXUD010000009.1 GCA_013336205.1 Lentimicrobium sp.
GGTTAGCATCTGTTAACCCGGCCATTTTTTCACTGATTATCTGTGAGCCGAGGTTGGAAGTCATAATTATTATAGTGTTCCTGAAATCAGCGGTGCGTCCTTTATTGTCGGTCAGCCGGCCTTCATCGAGCACCTGAAGCAGAATGTTGAACACATCCGGATGGGCTTTTTCGATTTCATCAAGCAATACGACGGAGTAAGGTTTGCGCCTGACTTTTTCGGTCAGTTGACCACCTTCATCATAACCAACATAACCCGGAGGAGCGCCAATCAACCTTGATACAGCATGGCGTTCCTGGTATTCCGACATGTCAATTCTTACGATGGCGTTTTCGTCATTGAAAAGATATTCGGCCAGCGCTTTTGCCAGTTCAGTTTTGCCGACGCCGGTGGTGCCTAAAAAAATAAATGAACCTATCGGCCTTTTTGCATCCTGCAGGCCAGCCCGGCTCCGCCTGATTGCATCGGCAATGGCTTCTATGGCTTCATCCTGGCCAATGACTCTTTTATGAAGTTCAGCCTCCAGTAACAGGAGTTTTTCGCGCTCGCTTTGTAACATCCGGCTAACGGGAATCCCGGTCCATCGTGATACGATATCGGCAATCTCCTCAGCGCCAACCTCTTCTTTTATCAGTGGTGAATCTGACTGCAGCTGGTTCAGTTCTTCTTTCAGTGTCTGTAAACGCAGCTCGGAAGTTTTAATATGCCCATACCTGATTTCAGCTACCTTGCCGTAATCTCCTTCGCGTTCTGCCTTTTCAGCCTCAAACCTGAATTGTTCTATGTCTTTTTTGCTTTGCTGTATGCCGTCAACAATTTCTTTTTCGGCTTTCCATTTTGCCCTCAGTACATTGCGTTCCTCTGTTATGCCAGCCAATTCTTCACTGATACTTTTTACCCTGTTGGAATCGCCTTCCCTTTTGATGGCGGCCCTCTCGATTTCAAGTTGCTTTATCCGTCTTTCAACTTCGTCAAGTTCTTCAGGAACTGAGTTTATTTCAAGCCTGAGCTTGGATGCGGCTTCATCAATCAGGTCGATGGCTTTATCCGGAAGGAACCTGTCGCTGATGTATCGCTGTGAAAGCTCCACTGCTGCGATGATGGCATCGTCCTTTATCCGGACCTGGTGATGGGTTTCATAGCGTTCTTTCAGCCCCCTGAGTATAGAAATTGCACTCAATGTATCAGGCTCATCGATGATTACAATCTGAAATCTGCGTTCCAGCGCTTTGTCTTTTTCAAAATACTTCTGGTATTCTTTCAGCGTGGTAGCTCCGATGGCCCTTAACTCACCGCGTGCCAGTGCCGGCTTCAGTATATTGGCTGCATCCATGGCGCCCTCGCCGCCACCAGCTCCAACCAGTGTGTGAATCTCATCTATAAAAAGTACAACCTCACCATCCGATTCAATCACTTCTCGGACTACACTTTTTAACCTTTCTTCAAATTCACCCTTGTATTTGGCTCCTGCAATCAGGGCGCCCATATCGAGTGAAAAGATTTGTTTCGATTTAAGATTTTCCGGAACATCGCCATTAATAATTCTGTGGGCAAGACCTTCCGCAATAGCAGTCTTTCCTACACCCGGCTCTCCGATAAGTATAGGATTGTTTTTTGTTCTGCGGGTCAGGATTTGCAGTACGCGGCGTATTTCTTCATCCCGGCCGATAACCGGATCAAGTTTGCCGGCCCGGGCCAGCTCGTTCAGGTTACGTGCATACCTGTTCAGCGCATTCCAGGTATCGTCTGAAGAGGCGGTATTTGCTTTGGCTCCTTTACGCATTTCCTTGATGGATGCTTTCAACTCTTTTTCAGTAAGACCTGCATTTTTCAGGATAGAAGAAACCTTACCTCCGGCGACAAGCAGCCCGTAAAGCAAATGCTCGGCAGTAACATATTCATCACCTGTTTCCCTGGCAAAGGTGGTGGCACTGGTTAATACGTTTGATGACTGATCACTGAAAAAGTGTTCGCCTCCTTTCACTTTAGGCAGGGTTTTTAATTCTGCTTTCAGTATGGTGTCGATCAGTGATGGATCGATTCCCGATTTACGCAAAAGAAATGATCCTGCATTTTCATCAGTAGAAAGCAGACTGATTAGCAGGTGGACAGGCTCTATTGATTGGTGGTCAAGGCTTATGGCCAGCTCCTGAGCCTGCTGTATTGCCTGTTGCGACTTTATTGTGAAATTATTTAAATTCATGGGTTTAACCTTCCTTTTAATACTGGTTAATCAGGTGCTTTGCAAAATGCCTGCCACGAAAAAAAACAGGATAATATCTGTCATAATGACATATATTTAATAGGTCAGGGTGTCATTATGACTCAGTTACTTTTTGCTGGTTTTGTGCATATATTATCAAAAGTCCTGTTACCTTTGTGTTTTCAAATTCAGCGCATTTATAAATTGTAATTTATGGCAAACAGATTAATGGATCCCATTGGCCGATTGATGGGATTAAGGTATAAGTCTCACCCCTGGCATGGTGTTGATATTGGAGTTGATGCACCAAAAGTGCTGACTTGTTTCGTTGAGATGGTTACAACGGACACTGTAAAGTATGAAGTTGACAAAGTGTCCGGTTATCTGAAGATTGATCGTCCTCAGAAGTATTCAAATGTTTCACCAGCCCTCTATGGCTTCATTCCTCAGACATTGTGTTCGAAGAAAGTAGGTGAATTTGCTGCATCCAAGTCAGGTCGCGCTGATATTGTCGGAGATGGCGACCCGCTTGATATCTGTATTCTTGCTGAAAAAAGTATTTCACACGGTGATATTCTGGTTCAGGCCATTCCCATCGGAGGCTTCAGAATGATAGACGGCAATCAGGCAGATGATAAAATAATCGCGGTTTTGAAAAACGATGCCTTGTATGGCGATTATACTGATTTTCAGCAATTACCACCACTGGTAGTTAACCGTTTAAAGCACTATTTCCTGACATACAAAGATCTGCCCGGAAATGAGCGCGACTGCGAAATTACCCACACATACGGTCCGGACGAAGCCTATATAGTAATAGAAGCATCGATGGAGGATTACCGTCAGAAATTTGAGAACCTTGATACACTTCTTTCTGAGGTTTGATGTGATAACATGTATATGCTTTAAGCCCGTTTTAACCCGGGCTTTTTTTTTATTGTCAGATTCAAAGTTAATAAATGTCAGAATTAAGACCTAAGAAAACCCTTGTAATAGGTGCCAGTCCTAATCCGGATCGTTATTCAAACATCTGTATCAATGACCTGGTTTTCTGTAATTATCCTGTGGTGGCAATTGGTCTTCGTGAAGGTGAAGTGGCCGGCATCAGGATTCAAAAGGGATATCCGCTATTTGAAGATGTTCATACCGTGACCCTTTACCTCGGGCCTCAGAATCAGGAACTTTATGTTGATTATATTCTTGATGTTATCAAGCCAAGGCGTATTATTTTCAATCCCGGCACCTATAATCCGGATTTTGCAGAAAGAGCCAGGCAGCAGGGTATTATAGTTGACAGTAAGTGCACACTGCTGATGCTTTCCGGCGGCTATTATTAATTTTAATTTTTCATACAGACCAGATAAGAAATCCTCTCTTTTTCCGTTATCAGGCTGTTGAAAGGATAAATTTCTGTAATTTAGCACCCTTATTATAATCCGGCAATTCATTTGTATTGCTTAAAAATATTACCCGCCAGGCATGAGCAAGCGTTTCCCAAAAATATTTACAACTTTTATTGGTGTATTAATCATTCTCACGACTTGCATTCAATCTGCTCATTCCCAGGATGCTTCCACTGGTATTCAGGGCGGACTGCTATGTCCGGACAACGAATTTATAAGCCCGGTTTTGGTGACAGGTCTTCAGGACATAGACTCAATTTCACTTACGTTGAATTTCCCGGCTCAGACACTTACTTTTCTGAGTTACCGACAGATTAACCCTATGCTCCTGACAGGATTTATCACGATTACCGGCCAACCGGGTCAGGTTATGATTACCTGGCATTCTGCTGCTCCGGTTAGTATAGCAGAAGGTAAAATCTGCGATCTCATATTTGAAACAGGCCATGAACCTGGCTCATTTACCTGGGACGAGGCTGTTTGCTACTATCACAAATCAGATGGAACTGAACTTGAGTCGGTATATGTTGGCAGTGAGGTTACTTTTTTTCCATCCCTTTCGGTGGTTATAGAGGAAATCGATAAAACATGCGCCGGACAATGCGAAGCCAATGTAGCTGCTTTTGTAAGCGGTGGTACAAAACCTTATGAATACCTGTGGAACGGACTTACGGAACCTTTTGACAGTATCAAAACCAAGGCATGTGGTGGTTTTAATAATTTAAAAATTACTGATTTTAATGGCTGTGTGCTTGATACAAACTTTATTGTTTCTGAATTGCCAGCTACCAAAATTGAGGTAGAGTTCAATCCGGATACAGTTTATATGCAAAATCCTATAGTTATATTTTCATTTTCTGAAGAACTCAGCATCGTGGAATGGGCCTGGGATTTTGGTGATGGAACAGAAAAGTCGCGGGAAAGAAATCCGGTACACCTCTACGCCAGTGCTCAGACGCCTGATCTGGAATCATACATGGTCACCCTGGTTGCCATTAACGAACAGGGATGTGACACCACGATCGTCATAGAAATCCCGGTTGCTGAGGTTGAGCTTTTTATCCCCAATGTATTTACGCCGCCAACCGACCCTAACGGCTTTTTCAGAATAGCAAAGAAAAATGACGGATCATCCTCAGGAAGTGAATATATTCCGATCCAATTTGAATACCAGCGGATGGAACTTATTGTGCTCGACCGCTGGGGACGAAAAGTATATGATGACGGTGACTATAAGAATGACTGGGATGGTGACAACCTGCCCGATGGTACTTATTATTACAAACTGAACACCTTTGGCTATTTTCAGGATAAATCCTACACCGGAGCAGTCACAATTATCAGAGAGAAATAGTATTATATAAGTAGGAGACTGTTTAAATCTTAATTCAATTTTCAATTGGCCCGTCCTTTAGGGCGGGCATAGTTAGAAACAATATACCCAGGGGCAAAATCCTGAAAAATTTGTAGATTCATGATAAATTTTTCAGGATTTTGCTTTTATCCATGTAATTTTTATTCAAAACCCGCCCTAAAGGACGGGCCAATTCATCGGATTTAACAATATTTAAACAGTCTCTAACTCTTTTTAATGACTGTTTCTGTTGAAGTCCATTCTGTTTACTTCAATTTTTTCGATTTTCCTCAGCGCTGTTTCAAGCCTGTCCCATTCAGTGGTATCGCCTGATAGTTCTATCAGAATCAAGCCTCCGGAGCCACAGTGTCCTTCATCTTCATTGTCATTTATGCCAAGCCTGGTTCTGATGGAGCAACCATATTGCGTAAGTACTTTCTGAACTTCAGCAGCCACTTCTTTTCTGTCGCTGACATTTATTCCTAAAATTCTTGTGTTTGCCATATTGCTTTGACTGTTAATAGGTGAATGACATTTTCTGCATTTCAACACCGCCAATTGACGAAATTTCAGCTTCAAACGCCTGCCATTCCAGTGGACTTCCGGAAAGCTGAAGAATCACCACTCCTGTGCGGCTGCATGTATTCTCATTCAACTCATGAAATCCGAGCCGGGATTTAATAAGGTGAGCATATTTGCTGAGTGTTAACTGGGTTCGTCCGGCTTCTTTTATTCTGTCGCGAATCAACAGGCCGATAATCCTGGTTTCTTTCATTAGAGTGTTGATTTAGGAAACATATTTAAAAATAAAGGTCGCGTTCTCCGGATTGCACCCGAAGCAGCCGGATTCTTAATTCATTGATGTCAACCGAGTCTTCATGCTCCTGAAGGTCATTCAGATTCTTTTCAATAACTTCCCAGCCCTTTATCTTTGTATCGGCAGGGGCGTAATCCTCCAGGTATTCCGCAAGTGTCAGCATAGCATTCGGAGAACAGAATCTTTTAATAAAACCCGGTACGGAAAACTCCATAAAGTGCTCTCCGGTTCTACCACGGCGGTAGCAGGCTGTGCAAAAAGAAGGAAGGAAGTCGTTACTAACAAGTTCATCCACAATCTCATTTAACGATCGGTTGTCATTAATCTGGAATTGCTCCCGGTTGAGATCCTGTTCTTCATTAACAGTACCGGAATAGGAGCCCAGCTCAAGTTTTGTACCGCCATCAATTTGTGAAACACCGAATTGAATAACCTCATGACGGAGTTTGGCGTTTTCGCGGGCAGTCAGTATCATGCCAGTGTAAGGGACTGCAAGCCTCAGAATTGCAACCAGCCTTGCAAAATCAGCGTCACTAACGGTATAATCGGCGCCCAGGTCGAGCTTTGAAGCATTTTGAATACGGGGAAATGAGATGGTGTGCGGGCCAACATGATAACAGGCTTCCAGGTGGTTTGTGTGTCTCACAAGTCCCATTACCTCATACCGCCAGTCGTACAAACCGAAAAGTGCGCCAATGCCAACATCATCGATCCCTGCTTCCTGGGCACGGTCCAGCCCGGTGAGGCGATAGTCAAAATCGCGTTTTTTACCACCCAGGTGATATGTTTTGTAGGCTTCCGGGTGATATGTTTCCTGGAATATCTGGTAGGTACCGATACCTGCCGCTTTCACAGTCCTGAATCCTTCTATTTCCAAAGGCGCTGCATTGATGTTGACGCGCCTGATTTCGCCGGGGCCTTTTTTTACTCCGTAAACAATATTAACCGTATGTGCGATAAATTCAGGCGAGTACTCCGGATGCTCACCGTAAACCAATATCAGGCGCTTTTGACCGTTGTCTTCCAGTGCTTCGACCTCGTGTATAAGCTCCTGGTCTTCAAGTGTTTTCCGGATTGCCTCTTTATTAGATACACGAAAACCGCAATATTTGCAATTATTGGTGCATTTATTCCCAACATATAAGGGCGCAAACAGAACAATCCGGTTGCCGTAAACACGTTTCTTGAGTTCACGGGCACCTTCCTTAATCTCTTCAATTAACTCAGGGTCATTTGCATTTATCAGTATTGCAGTTTCCTGCAAGCTAAGCCTTTTCTTATCGAGCGACTTGGCAATAACTGCACGAACCGACTCTTTGTCAGAAATTGTATTATTTATGTAATCCCATAATTCCGCAGGATCAATAAAAGGTTTCATCCGTTGGTCAGGAATACTGCATTTTTCAGGAGTGAAGATCATTATATGCTGATATTTAGTAAGTTAAGATTGAGTAGATTTAAGTACAAAATTACTATAATCGAGGACTTATTCCTATTATTCCGGGTTCAGTTTTTGGTTAAAATTCGCTTTTTGGAAAAGTTTTTAAACTTCCACAATCAGGTTATCGTAAGCCAGGTGAACGTTGGCGGGAAGCTTCTGTTCAACCTCCTCGTGTAATCCAAGAAAATGGCTTATGTGCGTGAGGTAAGCCCGTTCCGGTTTCAATTCTTCGATTAGTGTAAGTGCTTCAGCCAACGATAAGTGAGAGATGTGTTTTGAGTTTCTCAGTGCATTTAAGACCAGCACTTTAGAGCCCAGGATCTTTGGTTTTTCTTCATCCGGAATCATACTTGCATCTGTTATATATGTCAGGTCGCCAATCCTGTAACCGAACACTGAAAGCTTATTGTGCATTACCTGAACCGGATTAATGGTTGTTTGTCCTATCACAAACGGTTCATTTATAATTTCGTGGATGGTGAGTTGCGGTGCACCGAAATACCTGCTTTCAGAGAAAATATAGGGAAATTCAGTTTGAATGGCTTCCATTACATTTTTTGAACCGTAAATGGGTATGTTCTTATTCAGAATGTAATTAAAAGCCCTGATATCATCCAGACCAGCGATGTGGTCGCGGTGCTCATGTGTAAATATCACGGCATCAATGTCTTCTACATTCTGTTTCAGCATCTGAAACCTGAAATCCGGACCGCAGTCAATCACAATATTTTGATTGTCAACATTTACTATGGCTGAAGTCCGGAAGCGTTTATCGCGGGCATCGCTTGATTTGCAAACCTTGCAGTTACAGGCAATAACAGGAACTCCAATTGAGGTTCCTGTTCCCAGAAAGGTGATTCTTAGCGGCGAAGTTACCTGGTTTTGCATAAGACTAGTAGATGAGTTCTTCAACTTCAGATAGATCTGCTTCGAGTTGCCGGCGCATTTGCTCTGGATTAGGGAACTGCAACTCGTCGCGTATTCTTTTGGCAAAGAAAATGATGGCGGACTTTCCGGTCAGATCACCTACTTCTTCAAAGAAATGAACATCGATCAGGATTTCTTCAATTTTCCGGATTTCGAGGGGAAGTGAGTTCTTGATGTTAAGAATTCCTTTATAATACTCTCCTTCAATAAGCACATTTACAGCATAAACACCATCCAATGGTACGAGCTTGTTTTCTTCATCGATTTTAACCCTCATTGTCGGGAAATTAAGCTCGCGGCAGGTTGCACTGCCTTCGTACAATTCGCTGATAACAATATAGTGGTGGTCGAGATATGCGTTTGCCCGTTGAATACGTCCTTCAAGCAATGCCTTGCGGATAAGGGTTGAGCTTACAGTTTCATTGTGGATATCCTGCTCGGGAATTTCCTCAACGCCAAAGTTATAATACTGACCAAGTTCATACAGGTAGTCAAAGTTTCCTTCCCGGTTATGACCAAAGTGGTGGTTAAAGCCTATGACAACCTTTTTGGCATTCAGTTTGCCTACCAGTATATTCCTGATAAAGTCAATAGAGGAGATTTCGGAGAATTCTTTGGTGAAATTGAGGATAAACAGGTTGTCGAGCCCTGTTTTTCTCAGTAATTCAATTTTTTCGCGCTGGGAATTGATAAGGAGCAATGTTTTGCCGGCAGTTTCAGGAAATAAAACCTTACGGGGATGAGGATGAAATGTTATCAATACGGATTCCCCATTAAGGGTTGAGGCAATCTCACGCAATCTGTTCAATATTGTTTTATGCCCGATATGAACTCCATCAAAGGAACCTGTAGTTACCACAGGGTTTTTGATTATTCCTATATTATCGAGATTGTAATAGATTTTCATGCTGCAGACCTCTTTTGCTGACTATGCCTTTTTAACAAAATAAGCGATCTTTTCCAGCATAGTTATCATATCGTACTCCTGAAGATAAACATGTGGCGGAACATTCAGCGCTTTTGGTGAAAAATTCAGGATTCCGCGAATGCCTGACATTACCAATATTTCAGCCACCCTGGCCGCTTCCTCACCTGGTACAGAAAGAACGGCTATGGAGATTCCTTCACGCTTGATTATTTCAGCAATCTGATCAACATGATAGCATTGAACACCGGCATAGATCTTATCTATTTTATCAGGATTGTTGTCAAACGCGGCCACTATGCTGAGTTTGGTTCGTTTGCCGCTAAAATATCCCATAATAGCCCGGCCAAGATTTCCAATACCGATTACTGCTACTTTCTGACCATCGCGCGTATCAATAATTTTCCCAATAATATCAATCAGCTCCTTGGCATCGTATCCTTGTCTCAGGGTGCCGGTATAGCCTATCAGCATGATATCCCGCCTCACCTGAACTGCTGTAATATGCAGCAGATTTGCAATTTCATGCGAAAAAATGTGGTGTTTTCCTCCTGAAAGATAATTGAGCAGCGCTCTTCTGTATTGGCTGAGTCTTTCAACGGTTTTATCCGGTAATTTTTTATTCATGGTAATACTATTAATTTGTTTTATTAACAGGAAGTGTCAGGATGAATGTTGTGCCTTTGTCAGGAACGCTTTGTACTTCAATTTCACCATGATACATGTCAACAATTTTCTTTAGGATTGACAGGCCAAGGCCCGAACCTGTGATGTTTTTTGTTTTTTGATTCTTAATACGAACAAAGTCCTTAAACAGTTTGCTTTTTTCCTCCTCTGTCATACCAATACCGGAATCTGAAACCTGGAGTACAATATTATTTTCCCTGGATTCAATAAATACATCAACACGGCCTCCGTTTCTATTGTATTTTACGGCATTTGAAATCAGGTTATTGAAAATAATTTCAATCTCATTGGGGTCTGCTTCCATCATTACCGTTTCTTTGGTATTCAGATAGACATCGACATCTTTCTGAATGGCATATGGCCGCATGGTGTCAATTGAAATCTGGGCGGTTTTGGTAATATTGACCGACTGAAGGTTTTGGGTAGGTTTTCCCGATTCAATCTTGGTAAGATCGAGCAGATCCATGATCAGACTTCTCATCCCTTTTATCCTTTCAAGCGTCCGGTCAATCATCTCCTGATAGGCGGCTATATTGTCTCCAAACTGCCGCTCTTCCATCATTCTCACATAGCCTTCAATCGCATTGATCGGTGCTTTTAATTCATGGGAAAGCACCGAAAGAAACTGGAACCGGATAAGTTTCCCCTCCTTGTTCATTTTTTGGGTCATCCTTTTCAGGAATAACTGCTTGGTAATATTCTCGATTGAGCTTCTCAGTTCCTGCGGCGTAAAAGGTTTTGGAATAAAATCGTAGGCTCCGTCGCGGGTCGCTTTTACGGCCAGTTCGAGTGAAGCATAAGAAGTAATCATCACCACGACAATATCGTACAACTTCTTTTTTACATATTCAAGTACTTCGACGCCCTGAATGCCCGGTAATTTATTATCGAGCAGGATAATGTCGGGCATCTCGCTGTCAATAAGTTCAATTCCTTCTTCACCGGTTGCAGCTTCGAGCACTACAAACTCGATGTGCTCATCCATAAAAGGGTAATCAACTTTGAAATTCTGCAGAATACGTTTTGTGCCCATGCGAATGCCGGGCTCATCATCTACCACCAGAATTTTGTATTCAGCCATTTACTAGATCTTAAGTAATTTATTAATTTCTTTCTGCAGCTGGTCGGCTCTTATTCCTTTATCGAGAAACAGGTCTGCTTTTATCCATTGCTTGTTTTCATCCGAAGTTATGTCGAAAGTCATACCGGTTTCGGCGGTAACCGCTGTTGCAATTATAATGGGTACTTCAGGGTATTTTCGTCTGATCTTGTAAGCAAGTATAAAACCACTGTCGTCGTTTTCCATCATCAGGTCGAGAATGGCAAGATCCGGCTTTGTAGTTTCAATAATCGTTTCGGCTTCTTTTTGTCCATCAGCAGTAATGGTTTCAAAGCCAAATTGTTCCAGCTTAGTCTTCATCTGGAACAGGTAATCCATATCATCGTCAACAATCAAAACAGTTTTTTTCATTTTTTGCAATTTTTACGCATTCTCTGTTGCGTTGTTATTTATTTTCTCAAGCTTTCATCAGGTTGCAGGTCTGCGCGGTATTGTAATAGTAAAGGTGGTGCCGGTGGGCCCTTTCAGCAAATCTGCATTCGACTTCACGCTGATACTCCCTTTGTGCATCTTAACTATACCATAAATAATGGGTAACCCCAGTCCGGTGCCTTTTCCTATTGTTTTGGTAGTGAAAAACGGAGTAAACAGTTTTCCCATATTTTCTTTGGCGATGCCGGTTCCGTTGTCAGCAATGTAAACTGTTATTTCTTCAGCCGTATCAACTGATTTTACATTAATGTTCCCGCCGGTTTCAGGCATGGCTTCAATGGCATTCTTCAGCAGGTTTGTAAAAACCTGGGCCATCTGATCGTAATCCAAATGAACTTCAGGGTTCTTTATCTGGCTTTCAAGCGATATCTTCACATTGGCCGGCGTAATTACTGAACTTACTGAATGTTCAACGAGGTTATTGATATTGATGTCGGTGAAATTTACCTGGTTTTTGCGGGCGAAGTTCAGCAAGCCGCCTACTATTTTCTTGCATCTTTCCGCCTGTTCAACAATCATTTCAAGATCCTGATGAATGGGGTTGTCAGCAGTAGTTTCATCTTTCAGGATGTTGCTGTACATAGTAATTACACCCAGCGGGTTGTTCAGTTCATGCGCAATGCCGGCCGAAAGCTGCCCGAGTCCTGCAAGCTTTTCTGATTGCTTCAGCGCCTCTTGTGTATTGGCCAGCTTTTCATTTGATATGTTCAGTTCACGCACATAATTGTGTAGCTTTTCAATGGCATAGGGGAGGCACATTTCATGCTCGGCGAGCCCCCTGATAATTGCAATGGCATGGTCGCGGCACGAATCATAGCCGCAGGCACCACAATCAAGGTGGTCTTTCGGTTCAAATTTCCCCATCTTCTCAAGCACCTTGTCAATTTCTTCATCAGCGGGCCGGGCAACCCGGATATCCCTGTTTTTAAAATCACGGTAAAGGTCAAGTTCGCTGAATTCAGCTATATCATTGAGCCATTGTGTCTGGTCAAGGTTTTCAAGCTTATTGATAACGTAGTCACTCACACTGGCTTCTTTTCGGTAGCGCCTGCTGCTCGATGAAAAATAGGGGTATGGTGACATGCCCGGTCCCATGATGCAGCCTTCACAACAAAGCAGTTCGAGGTGTTCCTGTGCAATCTGTCCGCTTTCAAACTCTTTTATCGCTTCCTGGAAATTCGAGCGGCCTTCGGCAACAATTACATTTCTTTCAAAAATATCCTCCTTTACGCCAACGGTATTCAATAAGCCCCGGCTAACCGGGAATATGGCTCCCTTGCCACCTAAAGGCGGGTCAAATTCAGAGGGTGTAACATCGGCCGGTTTCAGGCCGGTAAGGGCTATCATCTCGCGTAGTTCTCTGAAGGTTAATGCGGCATCTATTTCTTCAGATTCATCTTTTTTGGCAATACAAGGACCGATAAAAACAAGCTTCAGGTCATCACCGTATCGTTTTCTCATTGCTTTGCCCATGGCTACCATGGGCGAAACTATGTGTGCAAGCGAACCTGCCAGGTCGGGATGATAATGCTCAATATAACTGACTATTGCAGGGCAATCGGAAGATATAATCGGTGGATAATGCCCCGATTTCATCAGTTTCTTATATTCTTCAGCGACTAAATCAGCACCAAATGCTACCTCAGCCACATAGTTAAAGCCTAGTTTTCTGACCAGTGAAACCAATAAACGATGGTTTTTAATCTCGGAAAATTCAGCGGGGAAGCTTGGGGCTACCAGAGCAGCACAGCGGTAGCTTCCACCGATAAGCATTTTTACCTGGTCGATTTCTCTTCTGAAAAGCTTGGCATTCTGACTGCATACTTTCACACAATTGCCGCAGCCAATGCACCTTTCAGGGATTACTTCCGCCTGGCCATTGATGATCTTGATGGCTTTCGCCGGACATTCCCTGACACAGGTATAGCAAACCCTGCACCTTTCTTTTACAGTGGTGACAAGTGGCTTTCTGGCTTTGGGGTTCTCTGCTTCCATTCCTTTTTAATTGCTCTAAAGAGGCACTTCCCGCTTTTTGTAAGTAGTGTGTAAAAGTTCTATCGATTTAGCACTCATGGGCTCTCCCAGGAAGTCGCGGTATAATTCTACAACGGCGGGGTTTTTATGCGCGAAACGGATAGGGTCTTTTTCATCTGTTTCATACACTGTTTTGATTCTGGCTTTTACCGCGCCTGTGTCTTTGGTTATGGGTTGTCCACCTCCGTTGACGCAGCCTCCCTGGCAAGCCATCACTTCAATAAAGTGAAGATCGTTGCGTCCCGCTTTTATCTCATTGATTAACTTTGAGGCTTGTTTTACAGAGCTGACGGCTGCAAATCCCAGTTTATAATCACCAATTTTCAGCTTGATCTCCTTATAGTCTTTGTTATTTCTTAATTCGGAAATTCTGGGTTGACTCAAATCTTTCCCTGTGAGCCGGAAATGTAATGTCCTGATCAAAGCTTCAGTTACACCTCCCGATACACTCAGTAACCTTCCTGCTGAACTCCGCACATGAAAGGGATTGTCAGGAAGTTCCTGGTCAGACTGTTGAATGTCAATTCCGTTTAATTTTATAAATTGAGCCAACTCACGGGTGGTCATCACCGCATCAACATCCGTAATGCCTTTATGAGTCATTTGTTCACGCTGTGATTCAAACTTTTTCGCAGTGCAGGGCATTGCCGAAACAGTAAACAGGTTATCGGGGTTAATGTGAAACAAACTGGTGTAATAGCTGCTGACGATGGCCCCCAGCATTTGCTGAGGCGACTTGCAGGCCGAAAGATGCGAAAGCATGTCAGGATGCCATTGCTCTATGTATTTAACCCAGGCAGGACAATCACTGCTGAAAACCGGAACATTTGTGCCGTTTTTTATTCTGTGTTCCAATTCTGCAGCGAGTTCAGTTATGAAGAGGTCCGCTCCAAAGGAAGCATCAAATACTCTGTCGAATCCCGTTTTCTTAAGTGCAGCATTCAGGATACCGTTCATATCTTTCCCGGCTTTCAGCCCAAACTCATCACCTATACTTATGGCTACCGTGGGGGAATACTGAAGTACCACATGAATATCCGGATTGTGAAGCGCGCTTTGCAGGTCGGCGGAGTGCCTCTTTTCGTGCAGTGCACCGGTAGGGCAGGCCATAATGCATTGTCCGCAGGTGATGCAACTCGAAAGGTTGATCTGTTTGTTGAACGGAGGGCCGATAACAGTTTTGTTGCCTCTGCCGATAAACCCAAGGGTTACGGCGCCAACGATTTCATCACAGGTTCTGACACATCTGCCGCATAAAATGCACTTTGCAGGGTCTCTAACAATGCTTGCACCCGATGGATCGGATTTGTATTTATTCTTTTTACCAGGAAATCTGCGTTCACGGATATTCAGTTCCTCCGCAAAACTCTGTAATTCGCAATTGCCGTTTCTTTCGCAATAAAGGCAATCATCCGGATGGTTGCTCAGCAGCAGTTCAACATTGGTTTTACGGGCATTTACAACCCTGGGCGAGTGTGTCTTGATTTTCATCCACTCTTCCACAGGATAGGAACAGGCCGTAATCAAATTGCTTTTTCCTTCAACTTCAACAACGCACATTCTGCAGGAGCCTGTTGGGTAAAGCCCTGGCATATGGCAGAGTGTGGGTACTTTTATACCGTTCCGGTCAAGGGCTTCCAGTATTGTTTCGCCCTTACGCGCCATGATGGTTTTATTGTTTACTTCTATCAGGAAGTTCATTTTCGCCTTATTTTGACTAAATTATTTGACAAAAACAGCCACAAATTTGCAAACATCATAACAGATGCCGCATCCAATGCATTTATCCTCAATGATGAAATGTGGATTACGCGGAGAACCAATGATGGCTGTTGTGGGACATTTTTTAGCACATGCTGTGCATCCGGTGCACTTGTCGATATCGATATAATAGACTTTCAGGTCTTTACACACACCGGCTCTGCATTTTCTATCAAAGATATGTTCTTCAAACTCCTCCCTGAAATACTTCATCGCACTTATCAATGGATTCGGAGCTGTTTGCCCGAGTCCACACAATGAAGTGTCGCGGATAACTTCGGCAAGATTTTCCAATTGTAAAACACCCTTAAAGCGCTCCAGCGTTTCATAGCCGGATTCGTTTACAGGCCTTCTGGTGATATTTTCCAGAATCTCATGCATTCTTCTTGTTCCTTCACGACAGGGGATGCATTTGCCGCAACTTTCGCGTTGCAGGAAATCGGTAAAGAACCGGGCAATATCCACCATACAGGTGTCTTCGTCCATAACTACCAGTCCTCCTGAACCCATGATCGTTCCGGCCTCAGCCAGGGCCTCATAATCTATCTTTACATCAAGCAATTGTTCAGGCAGGCAACTTCCGGAGGGACCACCCAACTGAACAGCTTTAATTCTTTTTCCATCTCTGACGCCCCCGGCAATGTAATATATCAGATCTTTAAGTGAAGTGCCCATAGTGACTTCAACCAGCCCGGTGGTGGTGATTTTCCCGGCCAGGGCAAATACTTTGGTTCCCTTACTCAAGGGCGTTCCAATTCCGTTAAACCAGGCTGGACCGTGTTCAAGAATGGCAGGAACATTGGCCAGGGTTTCCACATTATTTACAACAGTAGGTTTGCCAAACAGGCCCCGAGTGGCAGGAAAAGGTGGTTTTGGCCGGGGTGTTCCCCGTTTTCCTTCAATACTTGATATTAAAGCAGTTTCTTCCCCACACACAAAAGCACCTGCACCCTCGCGAACCTGTATTGTTAAACTATAACCGCTGCTGAGAATATTATGGCCCAGCAAACCAGCTTCCGTTGCCTGATTTATTGCCCGCTTGAGTCTGTCAACGGCCAGTGAGTATTCGGCACGCACATAGATGTATGCTTTGTGCGCATT
>JAAXUD010000216.1 GCA_013336205.1 Lentimicrobium sp.
GCCTTGGTTCTCCAACCAGAAACAATTCCACATTCTCCTTACTGAGATAATCCTTCAGAAAAGAAATAATATCCTTCGAATGCACGGTTGTAAGCGAAGTTGCTATTATCTGATCAACATCAGTAACAGCAATGCCTACCCTTTTTTGCCCATAGTCAATGGCAAGAATCCTACCCATCAGCGCTTGATTACAACTGACAAAATTACAAAATAAGCAGAAACGGTCGAAAAAAACTATAATTTTGACCTACCGTAAACCAGCAACCTATGACCGGAGCACTGAAAGAAATCATTGAATCTGCCTGGGAGAAAAAAGAACTCCTTCAATTACCTGAAACACAGAACGCTATTAATGAAGTTATTAGCCTGCTCGACTCCGGAATTTTAAGGGTTGCTGAACCTGTAAACGGAGAATGGAAGGTAAATGAATGGGTAAAAAAAGCCGTTATTTTATATTTTCCAATCCGTCAGATGGAGGTTTCTGAAGCCGGCCCACTTGAATTTCATGATAAAATACCCTTGAAACACAATTATCAAAAGCTTGGAGTCAGGGTTGTTCCCCATGCAATCGCACGACATGGAGCCTACCTTGCACCCGGCGTAATTATGATGCCCTCCTATGTAAATATAGGCGCATATGTCGATAGCAATACGATGGTTGACACCTGGGCTACCGTGGGTTCCTGCGCTCAAATCGGAAAAAATGTACACCTCTCGGGAGGAGTCGGTATTGGCGGGGTGCTGGAACCAGTGCAGGCGTCACCAGTAATAATTGAGGATGGCTGCTTTATTGGCTCCCGATGCATTGTTGTTGAAGGTGTGCACATCGGAAGCGAAGCAGTATTGGGAGCCAATGTGGTAATTACCCAATCAACCCGGATTATTGATGTTTCAGGGAGCGAAGCTGTCGAATATAAAGGCTTCGTTCCACCGCGTTCGGTTGTTATTCCGGGATCCTACAGTAAAAAGTTCCCGGCAGGCGAATACCAGGTCTCCTGTGCGCTGATAATCGGCAAACGGAAGGAATCAACCGATCTGAAAACATCGCTGAACAATGCCTTACGTGATTTCGGACTACAGGTTTGAGGTTATTGCTGAAACAGAATAAAAAAAGACATTCTTAATTCAAATATTTTGCTGAATCAGGTTTTAATTATCCAAACGGCCTCCCTGGGAGATGTAATCCTCTCGACTGCATTGGCTGAAAGTATTCACCATCGCTTCCCGGATGCCTCTATTGATTATCTGGTCAAAAAGGGATACGAAGGACTTTTCAAAGGCCATCCGTTTATCAGAAAAGTTATTATCTGGGATAAAAAAAACAATAAGTACGCTAACCTGCTCAAACTGGCACTTGGAATCAGAAAAACACGGTATGACGCAGTTATTAACATACAGCGGTTTTTTACCTCAGGTTTTCTGACTGCCATATCGGGCGCTGCAATCCGCTCGGGATTTGATAAAAACCCGTTTTCCTTTAGCTTTACCCACAAATCAATTCACCAGATCGGAACCGGGGAATTAAGTAAACACGAAACCCTCCGAAATCATGAACTCCTTGGATTTTTATCTGGGATAGAAACCTCAAAACCAGCCTTGTATCCAACTGTTGAAGATTTTAATTTTATAAAACAGTGGAATCCGGCTAAGTATTTAACCATTTCTCCAGCATCGCTTTGGTTTACAAAGCAATACCCTGTTCATAAATGGATTGAGTTTACCGACAAACTTCCTGCCGACATTCGTGTTATATTGTTAGGAGCATCCGATGATGAAAATATCTGTAAACAGATCATAGCACAAACCAAACATCCGGGTATTATCAGCCTGGCCGGAAAGCTTGGATTTTTACAATCTGCTGCAGTTATGAAAGGCGCACTGATGAATTATGTAAACGATTCAGCACCCATGCACCTGGCATCCGCTGTAAATGCACCGGTCACGGCAATTTATTGCTCAACCTTGCCCGCTTTCGGTTTTGGGCCGCTTTCTGATAACTCAGCTATCGTGGAAGCAATACCAGTTCCCGAATGCAGACCCTGCGGTTTACATGGTCACCAACAGTGCCCCGAAGGCCACTTTAAGTGCGCTGAAACTATCAAAACTGAACAATTACTAAACAGACTCAGTATATGAACGAAGAAATTGAATCTGAAATAGCCACAACGCTGAAGGTTTTAAAAGAAGGAGGCGTAATTCTTTATCCAACAGATACTATCTGGGGTATTGGCTGCGATGCATTGAATTCAAAAGCCGTTGAAAAGGTATACAAGATTAAACAACGTACCGAAAGTAAGAGCCTCATTATACTTGTCAATAGTTTTGAGATGCTTCAAAAATATATTGATAAAATCCCTGATATTGCAGGTGATCTTATAAGTAATATAGACAATCCTGTTACCGTTATCTATGACAATGCCCGGAACCTTCCCAAAAATGTAACAGCTTCAGATGGCACAATAGCCATCAGGGTGGTAAAGGATGAATTTTGCAACCGCCTGATCGGGGATTTTGGCAATCCGATCGTTTCAACATCTGCCAACTTATCCGGCGAACCGACCGCAATGGTTTTCAGCAAAATTTCAGATTCGATTAAAACCCAGGTTGATTACGCTGTTCAGCTTTACCATGATCTCTTTAACCAGGCTAAGCCATCAACCATAATCAGATTGTTTGCCAACGGAGATTTTAAAATAATCCGCGACTAACGCTGCCGGATTTTTTTCAGCACAATTGTTTTTCTCTTAAAAAGCAGTAATTTTGCATCCGTTTTCGGAAAACTGCTAAATTGCTGATATGAAAAGGCTTGGCTTGCTGACAATTACTCTGTTTTTACTATTTCCTTATCCGGTCCAATCACAGGATACCATCCGGAGACATACTATCGATGTTTCACTGGATATTTACAGTCAGCACCTGTGGCGTGGTTTTGCCAATGGCACTTCTGTGAGCCTGCAGCCATCAGTGGAATACAATTACAACAACTTCACTGCCGGCATTTGGGGCGCCTGGAGCATGGATGGCAGTTATACCGAACTCGACCTTTATCTTGCCTATTCCAAAGCGAACTTTACAGTTACCCTGTATGATTACTTCTGCCCGGTAAACCCGGTCAGGAATTTTGAATTCTTTGAAATCAGTAAAGGTAAAACCAGGCACACTTTCGATCTTAACCTGGAATATGCCGACCCTGAAAGACATCCGTTTTCATTGCTTGTTGCCACAATGCTCTATGGCGATGATCTGAATCCTGACAACGGAAACAATTATTATTCTACTTATATTGAACCTGCTGCCGGTTTTGATATTGGCAAAGTCAGGTTAAAAGTATTTGCAGGTTTAACCCCGGTGAAAAGCTATTATGCCAGCCAGGCAGCTTTTGTTAATACCGGAGCTTCAGTTTCGCGTGTTTTCAGAATTACCGGTAAATTTTCCCTCCCTGTGAAAGCCTCACTGGTGCATAATCCTCACAAAGGTAACACCTGGTTTTCTTTAGGAATAAACTTCTAGGAGGGTAAAATAGTTCTATCTTTACTATCTGATTCTATAGCCAGCCTGTCATTTTAGGCTTGATTTTTTTGAACAATCTTAATTATGGGTTGTTATAACGGATTGCATTGCAGCTATTGTTAGCGCAATAACAATTAAACTATTTTGAACTGAAATATTCTGATGAAAGCTTTTGGAATTAAAAATACCGATAAAGAAACGCTCAAACAATGGTATTACCTGATGACGCTTGGTCGAAAACTTGATGACCGTGCGCCTAATTATCTGAAACAGGCACTGGGATGGTCGTACCATGCCCCCTATGCCGGCCACGATGGAATCCAGCTCGCCATTGGCCAGGTATTCCAAAAAAACAATGATCACTTTTTCCCTTACTACCGCGACATGCTTTCAGCAATTTCCTGCGGAGTGAATGCGGAAGAAATTATCCTCAACGGAATATCAAAGGCAACCGATCTTGCCAGTGGCGGCCGTCATATGTCAAACCACTTTGCCAAGCCTGAATGGAATATTCACAATGTGTCCTCTGCTACCGGCAACCATACACTGCATGCAGTTGGTGTGGCCAGGGCTATAAAAAAATACGGCGTTAAGGCTGTGGCCATCAGTTCACAGGGCGAATCATCAACTTCAGAAGGCTATGTTTATGAGGCCATTAATGGTGCCTCCAATGAAAAACTTCCGGTTGTCTTTGTATTCCAGGACAACAATTATGGCATTTCGGTGCACAAGCGCGACCAGACGGCCAACTGGCGGGCAGCAGACAATTTCAGAGGTTTTAAAAACCTCAGAATTATCTATTGTGATGGAAAAAATGTATTCGACTCAATGAATGCGATGGCCGAAGCCCGCCGTCATGCCATTGAAAAGCAGGAACCTGTTATTGTGCATGCCACTGTGGTCAGAATTCATTCACATTCCAACTCAGACAAGCATGAACTTTACAGGGACGACAATGAGCGGTTTTGTGCATTGGCGAATGACCCTTTCGAAAGATACCGTAAAACCCTGATAGCATCCGGCCGTGTTGCTGAAGACGAGTTGGATGAACTTGACAAAAAGGCTAAAGAAGAAGTATCCAAAGCACATAAAAAAGCATTGGCTGCCCCCGATCCTGATCCTGCAAGCATCTTCGATTTTGTTTTACCTGAGCCCTACCCTGCTTCTAAATATCCTGATGGATTACACAATCAGCAATCAGGAGAAAAGCTTAAACTTATTCAGGCACTTAACCAGACACTAAAAGCCGAATTCAGGTACAATCCCGACACCTTTATCTGGGGTCAGGATATTGCCAATAAAGATAAAGGAGGCATTTTCAATGTCAGCAAAGGCCTGCAACAGGAATTCGGTATCGAAAGGGTTTTCAATGCACCGATCGCCGAAGATTTCATCATGGGCACAGCCAATGGAATGAGTCGTTTTAACGACAAAATCCGTATTGTGGTGGAAGGCGCAGAGTTTGCCGATTATTTCTGGCCGGCTATGGAGCAGTTTGTGGAATTAACCCATGACTACTGGCGCAGCAACGGAGCATTCTGCCCTAATGTTACCATCAGGCTGGCCTCAGGTGGATACATCGGAGGTGGGCTTTACCACTCACAAACCATAGAAGGCGCCCTGGCAACTTTCCCCGGAATAAGAATAGTTTACCCTTCTTTTGCAGATGATGCAGCCGGATTATTGCGCACCTCCATGCGTTCGAAAGGTCCAACGCTTTTCCTTGAACCAAAAGCGCTTTACAACGATCCGCTTGGTGAAGCTTTTGTTCCTGATGATTTTGAAGTGCCTTTTGGCAAAGCCCGCACCCGTCGCGAAGGAAAAGACCTGAGTATCATTACTTATGGAAATACCACGCACATGTGCCTTGCTGTTGCAGAGCAAATCGCCTCAGAATCAGGAAAAAGTGTTGAAGTAATTGACATCCGGTCGATTATTCCTTTGGATAAAGAATCAATTCTTGCATCAGTCAGGAAAACCAACAGGGCATTGGTAGTGCATGAAGACAAGGTTTTTGGTGGTTTTGGCGGCGAAATTGCATCCATCATTACTGAAGAAGCTTTCCAATTCCTCGATGCGCCTGTAAAACGCGTTGGATCTACCTTTACAC
>JAAXUD010000217.1 GCA_013336205.1 Lentimicrobium sp.
CGTTATACGGAAGCAAGCCTGGTTAAAAAACTGGAAGAGTTGGGGATCGGCCGTCCTTCAACTTATGCGCCAACCATTTCAACGATTCAGAAACGTGAATACGTGGTAAAAGAGGATCGCCCCGGATTTAAAAGGGATTACGAAACGGTTAAACTCAGGAACTCAAAAATCACCGAAGAAACAAAAAGCGAGAATACCGGTTTTGAAAAGTCAAAATTGTTTCCAACGGATATTGGTTCATTGGTGACTACCTTTCTGGTTCAGAATTTTGAAAATATACTGGATTATAACTTTACCGCCAACGTTGAAAAGGAATTTGACGAGATTGCCTCGGGCCAGAAAGTCTGGAACCAGATGATCAGGGAATTTTATCATCCATTTGCAAAACAGGTAAAGGAAACCCTCGAAAATTCAGAAAAGGTAAAGGGAGAGCGTTTGCTCGGTACCGATCCGGAAACAGGTAAAAATGTCTATGTCAGAATTGGTCGTTTTGGACCTATGGTGCAGATTGGCGAAGCTGAAGCGGAAGAAAAACCTCGTTTTGCCAGCCTGAAAAAAGGGCAGTCGATGGACAGCCTGGTGCTGGAGGAAGCTATGAGACTCTTTGACTTTCCCCGGTCAATCGGTAGTTATGAGGAAGCTGAACTTACAGTAGCCATAGGGCGATTCGGACCGTATGTCAAGCACAAATCGGCTTTTTATTCACTTTCAAAGACTGATGATCCGGTTACTATAGATGCTGAACGTGCAATTGAACTGATTGATGAAAAACGCAAAAAGGAATCAGAAAGAATCATAAGGATTTATGAAGAGGATTCCCAGGTTCAGGTTTTGAACGGACGTTACGGGCCATATATTGCGATTGGCAAATCAAATTACAAAATTCCAAAAGGAACAGAACCTGTTTCTCTCACGCTTGAACAGTGTCGTGAAATTGCCAAACAATCTGATGCTCAGCCCAAAGCTCCGGGCAAGGGAAGGTTTGCGAAAAAAGCAAAGAAGTAAATAATAAGAAAAACCGGCATAGTAAAGGGGCGCTTTTAAAAAAATGGCGCCCCTTTTTCTATTTATGTCGGGTTTTTCCGGAAAATTAATGTAGGTTTGAAAATAGAAAAACAATAACCACTATATGGACATTTCCATTTATTTTGAGCCAGTTACGGAATCGCTGTTTGATGAAACACCAGTCACCACACATCCTCGTTTAGGGCAAACCCTGATTATTAACAGGGCCGGGAACGATTTTCCAGATTTGACCGGCGTGCAGATTGCCATCATAGGGGTTGTTGATGATCGCAGTGCAGTAAATAACCAGGGGTGTGCCAGTGGCGCAGATGAGGTCAGACATTACCTGTATAAACTCTACCCGGGTGCCTGGTCAGGAATTATGGTTGATCTGGGGAATATCCGACAGGGCCATACCATTAACGATACTTATTTTGCGCTTGCCGCTACACTTGAATCATTGATTGCCAACAAGGTTTTCCCGATTGTAATCGGTGGGGGGCAGGATATGACATTTGCCATGTATTCTGCGTATGCCCATCTTCAGAAAATAATTAATATGGTGGTGGTTGACCCCATGTTTGACCTGGGAGAATCTTCAGATGAACTTAATTCACAAACCTACCTGAGCAGGATTATTATGCAGCAGCCTAATTACCTGTTTAATTTTACAAACCTGGGATATCAGACCTACTATGTTGATCAGCAGGCACTTGATCTGATGAAGAAACTACTTTTTGATACCTACCGTCTGGGGACCTTGCACGGAAATCTACCGGATACTGAACCGCTGGTGCGCAATGCCGATCTGCTTTCGTTCGATATTGGAGCCATCAGGGCTGCTGATGCCCCGGGAAATGCCAATGCTACGCCTAATGGATTTTCAGGTGATGAGGCTTGCCGCATCGTGCGATATGCCGCGATGAGTGATAAGCTTTCCGCCATCGGCTTTTTTGAACTGAACCCTCTTTTCGATCGCAATGGATTAACAGCCCACCTGGTGGCTGAAATGGTCTGGTATGTGCTGGAAGGTTTCAATAACCGCAAAAATGACTTCCCGGTGGCCGATAGTGATACTTTTATCCGGTACATTGTTCCAACCAAAAATTTTGATGATGGGATTGTTTTTATAAAAAGCCGAAAAACTGACCGCTGGTGGATGGAGGTAGTATGCGGACCTGAAAACCGGGAGAAATATGCCAGTCATTACATTGTACCCTGTACCTATAACGATTACCAGACAGCCTGTGATAACGAGATTCCCGACCGCTGGTGGCAGATGTATCAGAAGTTGATGTAAGGCTAAGTAATGAATGGGAACAATTGGTAACCAATTATATAGTGGCTGTTGAAATTTTATTTATTAATAAGCCCGCCCCCAAAGACTGTCTGATCACCTTTGAAATAAAAATCAAGTAATTTCTTAGTTACGGGAAGTCTGTAGTCATTTTTTAGCCATTCTTCCCGGATTCTGGTCCAGGAAACTTTTCCAGCCGGTATAGCTTTTTCCGGCACTGTCCGGCACCCGTTGAAAGTAATGGCAAACAGCAACTGCCACTGCATCGGTGGCATCCATGAGCTGAGGAACATCGCCCATCTTCAGCAGATTGCCCAGCATGCCTGCTACCTGTTCTTTGGAGGCATTGCCATTACCGGTAATTGACTGCTTGATTTTGCGGGGCGAATACTCAAAAATAGGAATTTCACGATAGAGTCCTGCTGCCATAGCCACCCCCTGTGCACGGCCCAGTTTCAGCATCGATTGTACATTCTTCCCGAAAAACGGGGCTTCAATTGCGAGTTCATCAGGATGATATTCATCGATCACCTTAAGCACTGACTCGAATATCTTTTTCAGCCTGAGCGCCTGATCTTCCTTATTGCTGAACTTAAACACATCCAATGTAATCAGTTCTATTTTCTTACCTTTATCCACAATTAAACCATAGCCCATAACCTGGGTTCCGGGGTCGATGCCGAGTATAATGCGTTCACTTTTCATAGAATCAGCAGGGTAAGAAAAATATGGAGTTATCAGCAAAGGTAAAGAAATACTTTAATATCGGCCTTCGCTTCCTGTTTGCTATGCTGGCATTCTGGTTTATCTATGAACAGGTATTCCGGAGTGGTGATTATTCAAATTTCCGGAATGAGATTTCTGTAAGACTGCAAGATGCTGATTTCCGTCTGCTATTAATCTGGGCTACCCTCCTTATGCCCCTGAACTGGGGCATAGAAGCCTTTAAGTGGCAGTTGCTTATCAACTATGTTGAAAAAGTAAATTTCCTGAGTGCATACCGGTCTGTTTTGACCGGAATATCAATGAGTCTTTTTACACCAAACAGGATTGGAGAGTTTTTTGGCCGCGTTTTTACACTTAAACTTAACGATCCTCTTAAAGGGGTATTACTGACTATCGCCGGCAGCATAAGCCAGCTAATGGCAACCTTGTTATTCGGATCAGTTTCTGCGCTGTTTTTCATCAAAGCGTATATCGGATTCACGGAACCCTGGCATAGATTCTTTTTTGCAGGGATTGTGATGCTTGTTGTTTTATTTAGTGTGTTGATGGTGATGTTGTTCTTAAGGGCTCCGCGCATATCAGCCGGGGTACATGCTTTCATTAAGCCGGGGTGGAAAAGGATTCATGAATATATTGCTGTTTTACAGTCAGTTAGCAGGAGAACATTGTTAAAAGTTCTTTTATTGAGCTTGTCAAGATATGTTGTTTTCAGTACACAGTTTTACCTTCTTCTCCGGGCTTTTGGACTTGAGATCCCTTTTCTCAGCGCATTTATGCTTATCTCCATGGTTTATTTTGTGGTAACGGCAATACCGACAGTTGCGCTCCTTGATCTGGGAATAAAAGGTTCTGTAGCAATCTATTTTATTAGTATGTATTTCACTGATAAAGCGTTTGTCTCCACTTCCATTTTATCGGCGACTACCATTATCTGGATTATTAATCTGGCAGTGCCAGCTTTGCTTGGTTTATTGTTTATTAACCGATTGACTATTATCAGAAAACAAGCTGCCGATGGGATTTGAATATGCTGCTGCCTTTATTGTTTCGCTGGCAATTTCCGTTGCGTACCTTGCCGTAATTCTTTATATAACCTATGGTTGGTTTAGTGTGAAGAAAAGAATTGTCAGGGAAAAGCATCCTTCGACAACGGTTAGCATTATAATTCCCGCAAGGAATGAAGAATCTTCCATCAGACAATGCCTGTCTGGCCTGTTAAACCAGGATTTTCCAAATCAACTGATCGAGATACTGGTAGTTGACGACCACTCGGAAGACCAGACCCAAGCGATAGCCCGGGAAATATCACAGTATTCTGCTGAAGTAAAAGTCACAGTACTTTCGTTAACCACCGCTGAAGGGAAAAAGGAGGCAATCCGGCTTGCCATGAAATTTGCGACTGGATCGCTCATCTTATGCACCGATGCTGATTGCCGGCATCCTGAAACATGGGTTGAAGCTATGGTGGATTGTTTTGAAAATGAAAATCCGGTATTTATTTCCGGGCCGGTATTGTTAAAATCCGATGGAAGTTTTTTCGGGCTTTTTCAGGAAATTGAATTTATTTCACTGGTCGCATCCGGGGCCGGGGCCATAGGTTCACATTCACCAATTATGTGCAATGGAGCCAACCTGGGATTTTCAGCAAAAGCATACCGCCATTTGAATCCGGATGCTATGAAAAACGGCCAGGCTTCGGGTGATGATGTATTCCTGATGCTCTCAATGAAAAATGATTTTGGTGCAGCGCGCGTTAAATTTCTGAAAAATCGTGGCGCTATTGTGTTGGCAGAGGCTGCCGGTAACTTTTCTTCACTGATCAGGCAACGTTTGCGTTGGGTTTCAAAAAGCAGGGCTTATCGTGATACTTTTCTGATTTTTACAGCTATTTCGGTCTTTCTCATCAATGTGGCTATTGTTTCATTTGCAATTACCGGGATCTTTCATCCGGTCCTTCTTTGGTTGTCAGCCGGCTTGCTCTTTCTAAAAACAATGACCGACCTTCCTTTACTATTATCGTTTGCGCGGTTTGCCGGAAAACAAAAGTTAACCTGGCTTATCCCTTTTGCTCAGCCCCTGACGGTTTTATTTACCACTTTTACTGCCATTGCCGGCAATCTGGTGAATATAGAATGGAAAGGCAGAAAGGTGAGGTGATGCTTGCTTATTTATTTTAGGTCCCTTCAGGTTCCATATGTATGGTGCTTATGATTCCCAATTCATCTTTAATCCTGACTTCAATGCGGGTTGCAATTTCATGCGAATCGAACAGGCTGAGATTATCGGGCAACCGGATATGAAAGGTCATTTCTGTATGATCGCCATACCGGTGAATGTGAAAATGATGCGGTCTCATTTCAAGTAAACTTTCACTTACGCAGATATTTTTCACCTGATCAACCATAGTTTTGTCGGGAATTTCCCCCATCATAATATTCATGGCATCGCGTAAAATATCGTAAGCAGCATAAAAGATCATTAAAGCCACTACAATTCCCAAAACTCCATCGATCCACCAGGCATGACGTCCCAGGAAAATACCAACCAAAATTACCAATGATGAAATTGCATCTGACCTGTGATGCCATGCAT
>JAAXUD010000741.1 GCA_013336205.1 Lentimicrobium sp.
ATCTCTTCCGATAGAATAGTATTTTGATCAGGCGAATCCCAAGAATATGTCCCATAATACGCCTCGTGATCTTCTTCATTTTGATTAGGACCTTCTTTATTATCGAGTGCATTAATACCATGTGAAACTTCTTCGTGATTAAGTTCACCAGCTCCCTCTTTTTTATCTTTTAAAGATTCCGAATTCACTCCAATTAAAATTAAATTTTTGCCGTCCTCCATATTATTTTTCACTTCTTCAGAAGAAAGTGATTTTAAATTATTATTGTCTTGACCGGATTTGCGTTTTTCAAATTCCTTCATGTTTTTAAGTGTCATTAATACACCAGCAGTTGAATAACGTTCATTCATCGTAAAGTACATTACATTATTATTATGCTGACTTATTAATTTTGATTGGAATTCCATACCACCACTAGTTCTTCTTTCAACAGAATAAGCTTTTTGGAAATTATCATCTTGTTCCAATCCCTTTTGAAAAAATACTTTTTGTAAACCCCACAAATCAATATATGCAATTGGACTATTATCTGCATAATTATATGGAGTCAAATGATTGAATCTTTCGGCTAATGGATCTATTCCTATAAACCTCCCAATCACCGGGTCATAGAACCTTGCCCCGTAATCATACCAACCCAGTTTAGCATCGTTTTGCAGTTCTTTTGAGTTGTATTTGATCTGATTATCGGAAGCCCCCGATAATGGTATCTCTTGTCCGAAAGGGTAATAGTCTGTTTGTTGTGCTAAAAAGTTGAAGTTTGGGTCGGTAGTGATTACCGTTCTTACGTTACCCAGGTGATCTTTGATGAAATATTCCGCATAAAAAAGGCTGTCATGATCGTCAAATTTCATTCTGCCTTCGGATGTGAGAATATTGTCCAGGTGATCATCTATGTAAATAAACATGCCGGAGTAGTCAGTAGTCTCAATCAACCGGTTGTCTTCGTAAAAATACTTGCGCAGTTTCGTTCCGTTTGCATCGTAAATGTAGTAAATACGCCGGTTGTTTTCAAGTTCGATTTTATAGGGGAGATTTAAATGGTTGTAAATGATGCTGGTGATGCCTTTGTTCAGATCACGGGTCAGGTTGCCATTGTTGTCGTAAAAATACTCAGTAGTATGCTCCGGGTCATTCACTTGATAATAATGGCCGTTGTCCTGGAATCCCATGTAGGAATTGACATAATCATTGACACCGGCAATGTTGTTCCCCACATAAAAATAGTACAGGTCATCCAGCACACTGTAGCCCGACCCTATGGGATGGTGCCTTTGCAGTCGTTTCAGGTTGCCGTTCTTGTCGTATTCTATGATGGGATTGGAATAGAGTTGATTATGAGTCCAGGAACTTCCGGAGAAATATCCGAATTTAGACTGTATTATTCGATTCAAATTATCATAGAAATATCCGTATCCCTTTCCGGTTGAAGACCCACTGTGCCGCCAGATGCTTGCGGTAATGTTCCCGTTATAATTGGCCGGACAATTTAAAGCAGTGATCGTGGAATCGTACACTAATTCCTGATTGAACGCATCATTGTTGTCATTCCCGTTGGATCTAAGATTGATCCCGGTCAGCCAGCCTCTTATATTGTAACTATAATCCACGGACTGAAGAAAGCTGGAACTCCCGGTCCGGTGAAGGTTTTTCTCAACCAACAGTCCGATTTCATTGTAATTCATTTCCGCAACCTGGATTTGTGGCTGATCATTTATTTTTTGATAGGTTTCCATCAGCCTTCGGGCATGATCATATACCATGCTGTCGGTTACAACATGAAATGCGGTTGCTCCCGAATGAGTATACCGGCTTTTCAGCACGTCGCCTGCAAAGGAATATTTTGTATTCAGCGTATCAAAATGCCCGAAGTGATTCTGTGCCAGTTGCTGGATAACACGGCTTTTATGATCATAAAAACTTACGGAAGTAAGCAGCGGGTCGCACAGAATCTGGTCGATCAGAATTTTCACTTTTGTCCCGGTAAGCATCCCTTTAGTGCAAGTCAGAAGGTTCAAATCCCCAAACGGACGCCAGGCCTGGTAGGTAAAATCCGGGTTTCCGTTAGAATCGAAATCATAATTATCGTAATAATAGACTTTCAGAATGTCGCAGTCTTCTATCGGGGGAAAGAGATCGGAAGAGC
>JAAXUD010000742.1 GCA_013336205.1 Lentimicrobium sp.
ACCTGGCTAACTGAAGCCATATTCATGTCAATCCTGGCTTTGTTACCATCCAGCGACAACTTCATCGCCTGCGGAAGCATCGCTAGTTGCGTTGCTTCCATTTTTGATTCAGGGTAGGTAATTTTGTAGTTTATAGTTCCTTTGAAAGTAGCACCGGCTTTCTGCGAATAAGCATTTATACCGGTGACAAAGCTTACCGTTATAAAAATAAATGCCAGGAAAATATTTTTTTTCAATGAGCTCAGGATTATTGCTTGGAAATGATAAGTTTACTCAACTTCGGTTATAACAATTTTTTCAATTTCATCGCCAGCCCTTATCAGGTCAATGACTTCGAGTCCTTCATAAACTTTTCCAAAGCAGGTATGATTGCGGTCGAGGTGGCTGGTGTTATTCCTGCTGTGGCAGATAAAGAATTGTGAACCACCGGTATTCCGGCCTGCATGGGCCATGGAAAGCACGCCGCGGTCATGGTATTGGTTATCTCCGGTTAATTCGCAATTGATTGAATAACCTGGTCCACCTGCACCGGTACCGTTTGGACATCCGCCCTGAATTACAAAATCCGGGATTACCCGGTGAAAATTCAGTCCGTCATAAAAACCGCTTTTAGCTAGTTTAACAAAGTTAGCCACTGTGTTGGGTGCGTCTTTTTCAAAGAAATTTACTTTCATTACACCTTTAGCGGTGTGAATTTCTGCTTTATACATGAATGATTGTTTTGGGTTTCTGTTTATTTAATGGTTCTGAACAATTTATCCATTCTTATTTTTCCGCCAAAGAGGCTTTTGTTGTTATCGAGCGAAAGCCAGACAAAAACAGCTTTTCCGACGATGTGATCGACCGGCACAAATCCCCAGAATCGTGAGTCTGCTGAATTATGCCTGTTATCGCCCATCATCCAGTAATAGTCCATTTTAAAGGTGTAACTGGTGGCTGGTTTGCCATTAATAAGAATCGTATTTCCCTCTATTTCAAGATTGTTTAATTCGTAATTTTTGATGACTTTTTCATAGAGCAGAATACTTTGAGCATTTAATTGAACAGTTACACCTGCTTTGGGTATTACCAGTGGACCGAAGTTATCGACATTCCAGGGATATGCTGAATCGAACGGGAAGATGTAGGGTTGCCAGAATCCTTTAGGCTGAATTATCTTTTTCACCTCTTTTACATTCACAAAACCTTTGATCTTATCTGCTGTTTCCTTTGTCAGGGTCAGCACCATTTCATCAGGGCCTGCCATACCAATTTCTTCTGTGATGTCAAGTTTATCCAATGCCATCGGGTTTATTCTTGTACCGTCGGTTCTGACAATGTACTTAAACTGTGATTCAACCGGGAGGCTGGCAACTTTTCCATTGATGTAAACTACCTGATCTATGATTTCAAGCGTATCTCCCGGAATAGCAATACATCTTTTTATATAATTCTCACGTTTGTCGACCGGCCGGGCAACGATATCGCCAAAATTGGCTTTATCATTCCAAACCCTGTAGCGGCCATAATTTCTTACCAACTGATAATAGCTCTGGTTTTGAACACTCAGTGCCACCGTATCGCCATCAGGATAGTTGAATACAACGACATCGTTATTTTTAATACCGGTGATTCCGGGGAACCGGTAATAGGGTACTTTCAGCCATTCAACATAAGACTTTGCGGTAGCTGTTAATGGTAAGGTATGATGAACAAATGGGAACGCGAGCGGTGTATTGGGCACCTTCGGGCCGTAACTAAGTTTACTCACAAAGAGGAAATCACCAACCAGCAACGATTTTTCCATGGAAGACGTTGGGATGGTGTAGGCTTCGACCATAAAAATCCTGATTATACTTGCAGCAATAACCGCGAAAATTATAGCGTCAACCCATTCACGCAGGGGTGTTTTTCTGATTTTAACCCTGTTGGCTGGTACTACATAGGAAGCTTGTTTTTTTAATCCCAGCCAGGGCAGGTAAAGGAATGGAAAGATAACTGATAAGGCCTGTTGCCCAAGTCCGTATATCTTATAACATTTCAAGGTCTCAACCACCATCAACATTACCATAAAGGCATTGATGAATGGCATGATGATAAAAATGAACCACCAGAGTGGTTTATTGATTATTTTTAACCAGATATAATAATTAAGAATCGGAACT
>JAAXUD010000218.1 GCA_013336205.1 Lentimicrobium sp.
GAAAAATTTGTAAATTCATAATAAATTTTTCAGGATTTTGCCAATGGTTTTCCTGTTTATTGTTAAACCCGCCCTAAAGGACGGGCCTATTCATAGAGTTTAATAAATTTTTAACAGTCTCTTAGCCTGTAATTTCACAGTTAATTATTTTATGATTTAAATAGCCCATTTGCCTGGCTGATTATTAGGAAGACTTTAATAACTTTACAGAACATTACAGCGCTTTAAAAATACCCAATATGAAACAACTGCCTTTTTTCCTGTTCTTCGCATCAATAATAATCGGTTTGATAACCGGATGTTCCGGATTAAGTAATAAAACAAAACCGTTCGAATGGCTTGCCGGCAAATGGGTAGACGAGGGGAATGGGTTCTATGAAAGTTGGACAAAGTCAGGTGATACAATGATGATAGGTTATGGTTATCAACTTATTGAAGGAGACACTATTTTCGGAGAATCACTCAAAATAAAAAAACACGGGGAAAATTGGGCTTACATCGTAAATACCGAAAATGTGGAAACAATCTTTTATCTGGTAAATAAGCCCGGCGACAGTATTGTATTTGACAATCCGGAGAATAGTTTCCCAAAAAGGATCACTTATGTTAAGAAATCGAACGGAAATATCTCTGCAACAATAGAAAATCCGGGGAATTCTGAAAATTATACCCGTTTTGACTTCAGACCTATAAAATAGACAGCAATGGATTGGATTTGGATTACCCTTGGTGTTGTGTTAACAATTTCAGGAATTGCCGGCTGTATTTTACCTTTCATACCTGGCCCGCCATTAAGCTATATAGCTTTGTTAACCCTACTAGTGATAGACAAAAATGAATTTTCTGCCCGGTTCCTTGGAATCTGGTTAGTAATTACCATTGCAGTGACATTGCTGGATTATTATGTTCCGGTTTGGGGAACAAAAAAGTTCGGAGGCAGTAGTAAAGGGATCTGGGGCGCTACGATTGGACTGATTGCCGGTCTCTTTCTCTTCCCGCCTTTTGGCTTGATTGCAGGTCCGTTTATCGGTGCTTTTATCGGAGAACTGATCGGGGGCAAAGACACACAGGCAGCATTAAGATCCGGGTTTGGTTCATTTGTCGGTTTCCTCGCCGGAACTATTATGAAACTTACCATTTCGATAATTATGGCATTTTATTTTTTCAGGGCCATAATCTGAAATCATGCAAAAAGTCACCGATTATAGTGATCTAACCAGGATCAGTTATTCCATCAGAAAAAGCATAGTAAAAAGCCTGGCTACTGCCGGTTCAGGAGATACGGGTAGTTCACTTGGCCTGGCGGATGTATTTACCAGTCTGTATTTTAACCACATGAGCCATAATCCGGCAATTCCCGCATGGGAGGAACGAGACCGGCTTATACTTTCCTTTTGCGATGCAGCGCCGGTAATATATGCCACCCTGGCTCATGCCGGTTATTTTGATTTGAAACAATTATATACACCGGGCAAGCCAGTATCACGGCTTCAGGTTCATCCTGCACTTAACAAAAACCTTCCCGGCATTGAAACTTCCACCGGCTCTCCCGGGCAAGGTTTGTCAATGGCTGTTAGGATAGCAATTGCCGCTAAAATGGATAAAAAATCAATCCGGATCTATTCGGTACATTGCGATGGTGAAATGCAGGAAGGTCAGTTGTGGGAAGCTGCAATGGCGGCATCACACCATAAACTTGACAATTTAACGGCAATCATTGATTACAACGGCCTTCAGACAGATGCCAAAACCACTGATGTACTAAATATTGAACCACTGGTGTTTAAGTGGCAGGCTTTCGGTTGGAATGTTGTTGAATGTAACGGACATGATTTCAGGCAAATACTAAACTCGCTGGAAAAAGTCAATGAGATAACAGGGAAGCCCGGTGTTATCATTGCTAAAACAACTATGGGTAAAGGAATCAAAACAATAGAAAACAACCATTTGTGGCAAGGAAGAGCACCAACCCACGAAGAAGCAACAGAATTTTTATGTCAGCTTGATGAAAGTTTGATACTGGCAATTGAAGAAATAGCTAAATCAGGTTTCTGATGGAAAAGCATAAAATAAATGCTGCTGCAAAAGCAGACCTTGCCCGGGATTTATTCACAAGGAAAGTTAAAATCTGAATCCTTCTGGATATTCAATCTCTTCAAGAAAAAGGCCACAGGCCGGCACCGACATACCCGCATCTGAACGGGTTCCTTTTTCAATTATCATCCGGAAATCTTCAATGCCAATATTTCCTTTACCAACTTCCTGTAAGGTACCTACGATTGCTCTTACCATATTTCTGAGAAACCTGTTTGCTTTCACATGATAAATGAGGAGCGGACCTTTCTGCTCAAAATACGATTCGAAGATCGCACAATCATTAGTCTTTGTTTGTGTCCTGGTTTTGGAAAAGCAGGTAAAATCAGTGTATTCTTTAATAATCTCCGCTGCTTGCTGCATAACATCAACATCAAGGTCGGTTGTATAAATCCAGGATAAACTATTGGAGAAGGGATCTTTCTGCCTTGAAATATAATAACGATAGGTTCGTGTTATGGCTGAAAAACGGGCGTGAATATCAGGCTGAACTCTGAATATTTCATTTATTAAAATTGATGAAGGTAAAAACCTGTTTAATTTATATGCCAATTGGAATAATTCAGCAGTATCCATCAGATTCTCTCTATCAAAATGCGCAAAGAACTGCCTTGCATGCACTCCGGTATCTGTGCGTCCGGCCCCGGTAAGCTCGATTGATGCAGCGGCTATTAATGACAATGCCTGCTGAATCTCTGCCTGGACAGTGTGGGCATTGGGTTGAATCTGCCAACCGTGAAACCCGCTGCCATTGTATGCCAACTGAATAAAATACCTGTAGCTTTCCATAAATGGCAAAATTAGTAAAATCCGGTTAACCGTTTAGTAAGCAAGAGCTCAAACCTGTTAAAGTATTTTTGAAGTTTAGAATAGATATAAATTAGGTTTTTACACGAAAATAATTGCCTTATTGTTAATCGATTCACAAAAGAATAATTATTTTTGGGCGTTAATTGTTAATCAATTCACAAGTCACACTCGAATTAACAAACAATCAGTATTTTACACTAAAAATGGAGGACTTAAATGTTAACCACAGATGCATTAATTAAGGAGCTTGTTGAAAAGAATGGCAAAAGTCGCAACAGCCTTATGCCGGTTCTGCAGGGAATCGTTCAAAAAGAGCATTTTCTTTCAGAAGAAGCGCTCTTAGGCGTTGCCCGCGAGCTTAATCTTTCCGCAGCCGATGTTTACGGAACCGCCTCATTCTACACTTTTCTCGACACTGTTCCCAGGGGCAAAAACATTGTCAGGGTTTGCAAAACCATAACCTGCCACATGAAAGGCAAGGATGACATTATTAATGCAATAAGTAATGCATTAAAGATCAAAATTGGAGAGACCACTCACGATAAAAAATTCACACTTCTTACAGCCAATTGCCTTGGTTGGTGTCACAAAGGTCCTGTTATGCTGGTAAACGACGAAATTTATCCGGACCTGACCCCGCACAAAGCGCTTGAAATAATTGAAGAGTACGCAAAAGAAGCACATAAGGATTAAGAATGGTCACAAACAAAAACTCTGATTCAAATGGAAAATAATCTTAAAAAAGTTGATATAATATTCGAAAGTGATGAAAAAATATCACCACTATCGATCCTTGAGAAAACCGTAAAAAGAGAAGCTGATGAAATTATCCTCGACCTGATTGACAGTGGATTAAAAGGTCGTGGCGGTGCAGGATTCCCAACCGGATTAAAATGGAAATTCACCAGAAACGAGGATAACGAAACAAAATACGTTATCTGTAATGCCGACGAAGGTGAACCCGGAACATTCAAGGACAGGGAGATTATAGACCGTGTTCCCGAAAAAATATTTGCAGGCATGGCGATCTGCGGTTATGTGATTGGCGCTAAAGAAGGATACATTTACCTCAGGGGTGAATATAACTTTCTTTTAAAAAAGCTTCAGAAGAAACTCGATGTTTTTAACGAGGGGATGAAAAAGCTTGGCATCGTCTTTACTATTTACATTAAATCCGGGAGCGGTGCTTATGTTTGCGGAGAAGAGAGTGCACTTTTCGAATCGATGGAAGGCAAACGCGGAGAGCCCCGTAACAAGCCCCCCTACCCTACAGTAGCTGGTTATAATGGCAAACCAACGGTTATCAACAATGTAGAGACCCTGGTTTATACTACCATGATTTGCCACATGGGTCCTGAAGGATTTAAAGCATTGGGAACCAAAGACTCCCGGGGATCCAAAGTATTCTCAGTTTCAGGAGACACCCCGATTTCCGGCATTTATGAGCTCGAATTGGGTATGCCACTCAATGAATTCGTAAATGAATTCGGTGATGGTGACACAAAAGCAGTTCAGGTTGGAGGCGCTTCAGGTCATTGTGTTCCACGAAAGAAATTCAACGATACAATTATTGGATTCGAAGGAATACCTACCGGCGGATCTATGATGATTTTCAACAGCTCACGTTCAATGTATAATGTGCTTCATGATTACCTCGAATTTTTCACCGAAGAATCATGCGGGCAATGTACACCATGCCGTGTTGGTTGTCAGCAATTGCTCAAAGGAATTGAAGCAGTTAAACGTGGCGAACGCCCACCTGCTTATCTTGACGACCTGAAAAAATTAACCGGAACAATGAAAATTGCCGCTAAATGCGGACTCGGTCAATCGGTTGGTAATCCATTCAATTCGATTATCGACAACTTCAGGGAAGAGATAATTTATTAAGTTAAAAGTACAAAGTAAAAAGTAAAAAGTACAAGGATCTCTGGTGTGCAAATCATGCTAAATGAGCAGGAGACATTACAACGATCCGGATCAAACTTAAAAGCAATCGAAAATCATGAGCAAATATTTAGTAAACCTTAAGATAAACAATATGCCCATCGCGGTGGAAGAGGGCACAACAATTCTTGAGGCTGCAAAAAAACTGAATTTCAGAATCCCCACCCTGTGTAACCATCCAGACCTGACTGTTGCCGGCAACTGCCGTGTTTGTGTTGTTGAAGTTAAAGGCGCAAGGCTTTTATCTGCAGCTTGCGCCACACCTGTTTCTGAAGGCATGGAAGTGCTGACCAACAGCGAAAAAGTAAGGGTTGCAAGAAAACACATTGTTGAACTCCTGCTGGCTGAGCACAATGCCGATTGCACCAAATGCTTTAAAAATGGCCATTGTGAATTACAGGACCTGGCAAGCGAATACCGTATTGGCGACCATGTATTTCTTGATCTTGTAAAACCTGCGTCCAAAATTCAGGACATCTCCTCCCCTTCTATTGTTAAGGACGATAGCAAATGTATCCGCTGCCAGCGTTGTGTAAGAACATGCGAAGAACTTCAGGGAGTTGGTGCACTGGCCGTTATAAACAAAGGAGATCATCAGAAAATTTCAACATTTTTAAACAAACCTTTGAATGAAGTCGTATGTACAAACTGCGGACAATGTATCAATCGCTGTCCAACCGGTGCTTTGACCGAACGCAATTACATTGAGGAAGTCTGGAATGCAATTTATAATCCGGCGAAGTTTGTTATTGTTCAGAC
>JAAXUD010000743.1 GCA_013336205.1 Lentimicrobium sp.
TTTCCTGGGAAGTGTTACTTCAAAACTTATCGGGAAAACCGGCATTCCGGTGCTGGCAATCCCGGAGCAAAGCAAGTTTACTAGTCTCGAAAAAATTCAGAATGTAATGTACGCTACTGATTTTGATGAATCTGACCACCTGGCCATTAGCAGGCTGATTAACCTGCTCCACCCATTCAATGTCAGTTTACATTGCGTTCATGTGAGTGTAGGAGTAAAAAAATCGTGGGATAAATTTAAAATGGACGGCCTGAAGGCATTTATTGAAAATGAATATGACAAATACCCCGTCAGGTGCGAAATTATTGTAAGTGATGATATTATTAATGGTATAGAAACTTATATCCGTGATAAAAATATTGACATCATCGCGCTGACAAATCACAACAGGGGACTACTTTCCAGTTTCTTTACACCCAGTATTACCAAAAAAGTGTTGAACCGGATTACAAAGCCTTTATTTGTATTTAAAGCCCTCGATTAAAAGCTAAAGTACCGGATAAAAGGCATCTTCAAGATGATGCACGCGTTTCGTTGTATTGTTTAGAATAATTGAAACGATATCGAAGCGTGTTTCAAAATCTATATCGAATTTTTCAATATATGCCTGGGTTGCCCTGATTAAAAACCGTTGCTTGTTGGCATTAACAAACACCTCTGGCTCCCCGAATACGGCTGATTGCCGGGTTTTCACCTCCACAATTACAAGGTAATTGTCCTTTTCGGCGATAATATCAATCTCGTCTTTCCCGAAACGCCAGTTGGTTTCTCTGATAGTAAATCCTTTATCGCGAAGGTGTTTAAGGGCTATTTCTTCGCCAAGACGCCCCAGATCGTTGTGTTCAGCCATATAACGAATTATAGATTTCCTGTTAATAATGCATAGAGCAGATATAAAATTGTAAAGAATGCAGCAATAAAGGCTATGGGTTTAAGCATGGATTTCTGCCACTTTTTTTCATTTGGATTTTCAGTTTTAAACGACAGGGCAGAACTTTCTGACACATCCAGCACCGCCTCCCGGCCCATTATCAAAGGCATATTTTCTTCCTGATGTCCGGCCGGAAAACCAAACAGAACCGGGTATTTATAATTACTTACCGCATCCGCAATTATTTCTTCGGCAGTTTTCCCGAAAGGAACGGTATTGTCCCGCATCTGAGTCATCCCTCCTATTACCAATCCTGCCAGTTGTTCGAGTTTTCCGCTGCGCTTAAGGTTCAGCATCATGCGGTCAATATGGTATAGATATTCATCAAGGTCTTCAATAAAAAGTATTTTTCCCTCTGTTTCAATATCAGAAGGTGTACCACTTAAGCTGCAGAGAATTGATAAATTCCCTCCAACAAGCTTTCCCTGGGCATGGCCTTTGCGGGATAACAATCCCGGTTTTACTCTGTAATCAGGCGCTTCGCCAAAAAGACATTTCCGCAGCGCTTCCACCGAAGCAGAAGGAGTGCCATCGGCCGGAAAATTCAAGGGCATGGTGGCATGAAGTGTTTCAATCCCCAGGTGCCTGTGTATGTGTGAATGTAAAACGGTAATATCGCTGTAGCCGGCTATCCATTTGGGCCTGGCTGTAAAGGCAGTGAAATCAAGGCGGTCAATAATCCTCACTGTTCCATAACCGCCACGGGCACAAATTATCGCTTTGATTTCCGGATTGTCGAGCATTTGCTGCAAATCGGTAAGCCGCAGCTCATCACTTCCGGCATACTGGTTTTCCACTTCAAAAAGATATTGGCCCATCTCAACATTCAGTCCCCATGATTCAAAAACTTTAATAGCAGGCTTGATTTCCTCGATGCTGACTTTGCGGGCTGTGGCAACAATTCCAATCTTATCGCCGGGTTTAAGGTATTCAGGTGTAATCATTACAATGGTTTGGTATATCAAAGATACGATTTTCCCATGTTTTCCCGGTTTGATTATTGGAGACCGTTTAATTTTAATTCCATTTCAACAGGCCCGTCCTTTAAGGCGGGTATTGCAGGAAACAAATAAAACAGGGGCAAAATCCTTACTATACTTCAAAAGTCTCTTTGATTCTAATTCCTCCAAATCAATTTAGAATCATTCTAAAGGTATAAATTGAATGCTTTTAAAGTTGGCTTTTTATCTTTGTTCAAAACAAAGTATGAT
>JAAXUD010000744.1 GCA_013336205.1 Lentimicrobium sp.
GGCAAATCAACATTTGCAGGTTCTACATTGCCAGTTGAAGGATAAACCATTTTTTTATCTATCCAAATTGATAGTTTTTCGCAATGTTTGCATTTTGCGATAAGGGTGTCAGGAAGACTAAACCCAGTGTTTCCAAATACCCCATTCGGCATCTTCCCTTGGTAATAGCAGGTGATAGTTTCTGACCAAGTTTGCTCAGCTAAAACCCCACAATGTGGGCAATGGAATGCTGGTTGTCCTAAAGTTGGCTGGATAAATTTACTCATTTCGTGTCTTGTTTTAAAATTGCTGGTAACGGCAGTCCGTCTAACAACCTCCCTCAAAGGCGATTTTCAGACTGAATACCGGATTAAAATTAGGTAAATGCTTTGATATAAGCGTAGCATATTTCCAAGGATTTTTTGCGGATTGAAAAAGCTTCTTCGGGATACAGCTTTAAAATGAGCCATAATTGAGTAAAAGGTCAAAGACAAAGCTTTCAGATACGCTTTCAGCTTATCCTGGCCAATAATATTCATAATCCTGCGCAAATTGTAAGCAACAAAGATCAGCCCTACATCGGCTGAGGCACGTTTCATCGATTTTTTGGTCATGATATAGGAATACCCCCATTGCCTCTTGATAATTCCATACGGGTGTTCCACGATGGCTTGCCGTCGAAGGTAAAGTTTCTTGTTACTATCCAGTCGAAGTTTGTTAGCATGTATTAAATCGGCATATTCCGATCGTTCAAGTATCCGGCCATTTTTATTCCTGGTACATTGCTTGACAAACGGACACTTCTGGCATTCATTGGTTTTGTAATGCTTTACTTTATGGTTGGATTTTGCCCGACCTTTATCGTACTGGTTTCCATTGGTGGTTAGTGTTTGACCTGCCGGACAAGTGTATGAATCGGAAAGCTTATCGTAAACGAAATGCTCAACATTAAATGCCGGATCGGGTGCGTGCGATCCAGGACCGGGAATGGCTACCAATACTTCAACGCCTTGCTTATCCACATAATCGAACTCGCCTCCGGTGTGGAAGCCTTTGTCGTACAGTGCCGTAAAATCGTTGTTCTGCAAAATGGTTTTGGCCCTGCGAACCATGCCGCCCATGGCTTTGTTGTCATTCTGATTGGTTACCTTATAATCAATAGGAATGTTGTGTTTTGCATCCACGGTGGTTTGCGCACTGTAACCTACCTCGGTAATATTGTTGCGGGTAATAAGCTGGCGGCTGTCGGGATCGGAGGTTGAAATCTGGGTTTCCCCGCTTTGTTCCAATTGCCGGCGAAGATCCTGGTAAGTGGCTTTGCGTTCTTTGTGTTTCTTGATTTTCTCCTTTATCTCTGTCTTTTCAGGTTCACTAACCTCATCCTTATCTTCCGCTGCCAGTATTTTGCTGTATTCTTCAAGCCGGGCATCGATATAGGCAATGTGACGTTCAATTTTTGCTTCGTTGAAATTGTTCTTCTTGGAGTTCTGAGCCCGCAGTTTGGTGCTGTCCCCGGCTACCAGTTTACCCCCTATCAGATCAAAATGTTTGGCCAGTTGCACGGTTGCCCTGAAAACCCTGCGTATAGCCTTTGGATTATCCCTCCTGAAATTTGAGATGGTGTTGTGATCGGGCACCAGGAATTTCATCAACCACATCAGTTCAATATTCCGGCCACACTCTTTCTCCAACGTGCGGGAGGAACGGATTCGGTTCATGTATCCGTAAATATAGAGTTTAAGCAAAACCGACGGGTGATAGGCTGGCCTTCCGTTTTCCATAAACTCGAACCTAAAGCCAAAGCCTTCAAGTTTTAAGCTATCCACAAACATGTCAATCAAACGAACTTCGTTATCCTGCGCAATGGCTGCTTCGAGGGATGAAGCAAAAAGTGGAATCTGGTTTCTGTCTTGTCCTGTGATGAATTTCATAAAGTAAATATACAGATAATCAATGATATAGAAGATAAAGTAGGCGCGAAAACGGGTAAAAAGTTATCAAGAATGAAAGTGTTAATAACTACAGCAAAATTGAAAGGTGGAAGATAGTTTTTAGACAGTTTGACGGATGACGCTATGGCAAGTGCGGGATTAAATTGTTGCTCAACTGTCTGCCAGCACAAATGTATATAAAGATTTCAAATGTTTCAACGAACACGCATAC
>JAAXUD010000745.1 GCA_013336205.1 Lentimicrobium sp.
CCGGCCTGTTTCCGCTCGAAACTTTCGGCCATTATTTTATGCAATAAATTATCCATAACAATCCGTTTTAGAACAGCATAAATATAAGAATTTTTACATAGAAATCAAAATAAAAAAATTGAATAAAAAACAAAATCCTGCCAGGCAATGCCTGACAGGATTTTACAAAAGTGTTTTAACTTATTTAAGCCTGTTTCTCAGTTCTTCCGTCTGTTTTTCAAAGCCAGGCTTTCCGAGCAAAGCAAACATATTCTTCTTATAGGCCTCAACTCCGGGTTGATCAAACGGATTAACATCCAGAATATAACCGGACAGTGCGCAGGCAAACTCATAAAAATACAATAACTGACCAAGTGTATTTTCATCTATCCGTGGCAGGCTGATCAGGATATTAGGCACCTGACCGTCGACATGGGCAAGCAGGGTTCCCAGTTCAGCCTGTCGGTTTACTTCGTGCAAACGGCGTCCGGCGACAAAATTCAGTCCATCGGCATCGTCAGCTTCGCTTGGCACAAAGAGCTCCCTTTTGGGTTTTTCGATACTAAGAACTGTTTCAAATATAACCCTGAGGCCCTCCTGTACATATTGACCCATAGAATGCAGATCGGTGGTAAAACTAACCCCGGCTGGAAAAATGCCGCGATTTTCCTTGCCTTCACTTTCCCCATAGAGTTGTTTCCACCATTCAGTTATATACACCAGCGAAGGCTGATAATTAACCATTATTTCAATCGGCTTGCCACCCGCATAAAGTGCATTTCGTGCCGCAGCATACATAAAGGCAGGGTTTTCATCAATGGTTTTAGCCGTTGTCACCAGCTTTTTCATTTCGATGGCACCCTTGACGAATTCGCGGATGTTAAATCCGGCCACAGCCATTGGCAACAAACCTACGGGTGTAAGCACAGAATAACGCCCTCCAACATCGTCGGGAACCACATAGGTTTTGTAGCCTTCAGCATCGGCCAGTTTTTTAAGCGCACCTTTGGATTGATCTGTGATGGCAATAATCCTTTTCCGGGCTTCTGCCTGACCATATTTCTGTTCCAGGTGACGACGCAATACCCTGAAAGCAATGGCTGGCTCTGTGGTAGTTCCTGATTTTGAAATAACTGTCATCGCATAATCGCGCTTGTCAAGAATGTCGAGCAGATCGGCAAGGTAATCCTCCGAAATGTTATTTCCGGCATAAACGATGAAGGGTGCTTTGCGGGAGGTTTTGTCCTGCAATCCGGCAAAATTATGCTGAAGCGCTTCAATAACTGCCCGTGCGCCCAGGTAGGAGCCACCAATACCTATCACCACATAAATATCTGCTTTTGCAGCTATTTCCCTTGAATCCGATTCGATAGAGGCAAGCATTGCTTCATCAATTTCATCCGGCAGGGTTATCCAGCCCAGAAAATCGTTGCCTTTACCGGTTTTATTCATAAGAGCACCCTGATGAAGTACCAGTTCCTGCCCGAAAGCATAAACAGCGGCTTTGTCAACAAAGCCCTGAAGTTTATCGATATTAACCTTAAGATCAATCATATAAGTGATTTAAAATTATTTTAAGTTCTCGCATCAAAGATAAGGAACTATCACAATAAAAAATGCAGCCTTGTGGGGAGACTGCATTTTTACACAACAAAACCATTGGTACACTTAACACACACAACACACCAAACTGAAAACGATAATATGATCTATAAAAGCAATCAGTAGTATCAACTTGATGCGGCAAAGTTAAGCTCAGTTGAAGGCATGCATTGTTAATGAAACCCAACAAAAGTTAAAAGTTGTTAATGGTAAACATGAAAATGCAGACCAGCCCTTACCTTTGCGTCCATGAACAAGCGGTTAATCTTATTTATTGCGATTCTGGTAAGCTCGGCTTTGATTGTCCTTACTGGGATTCAGGCTTACTGGATACGCAGCGCTGTGAAATTGCGTGAAGCAAATTTTCAACGCAGTGTGGCGGATGCCGTGGGAGATTTGATGGTAAGGCTTGAGAAATCTGAAGTGGCCAGGCAGGTAAAGAAGAATGAGGAATACAACAGTCTTATGCGCACCATCGACTCGCTTGACTACCTTATTTACCTTGAATCTAAAAAACTTGGCATTGAACCTGACAGTGCAGGTGCCTATAATTATCAGC
>JAAXUD010000746.1 GCA_013336205.1 Lentimicrobium sp.
ATTGCCATTGCCATTGGTTAAGGCATAGGCTTCGTCGATAAATAGGATTCCACCAATGGCTTCCTCAATTTTGGCAAGCGTTTTAGGGGCCGTTTCTCCAACAAAGGAGCCAACCAGGTCTTCCCGGGCGCATTCAACAAGATGACCACGTTCAAGCAAGCCAAGTGCCTTGTAGATTTTTGCAAGCAACCGGGCAACCGTAGTTTTTCCGGTGCCGGGATTGCCGGTGAAAATATTGTTGAGCGAAAAAACACTCACCGTATCTTTGCCAATCTCCCTGTAATACCGGGTTAATTTGGCGAGTTCGGTAATCTCCGTTTTAACTTTTTCGATGCCAACCATATCCCTGAGTTCGTTGAGCGCATTCTCAAGCAGGGCTTCGTCAGGTTTTATCTGCACCGGTTTTCTTTTTTTCTTGTCCAGCAGCATACTCATATCAACGGGCATGATCGTGCAAAGCTCATCGCGTGAGAGCGCTTCATGATTTGAATTGATTACCCTGATACCCAGATTGAGCTGGGCTTCTTCAAGCATGGTTTTAACAACCCTGGCATTCCCGAAACTTTTGGTGCGGCTGCGGTATTGATCTTCCAGGTATTTGTACATCATGTCAGAAACTTCTTCACTAAAGGTAAGCTGCTTCTGGGTAGCGGTGAGCCGGGCAATTTCCATCAGTTCCATCGGGGTATAATCCGGGAAATCATAAATGTACCTGAACCGGGAGCGCAGCCCCGGGTTAAAATCCAGAAATCCTTCCATCTCCTTCGGATAACCGCAGACGATCACAGCGATATCGCCGGGTCCGTCTGACATTTCGGTAAGCAAGGCCTCAATAACTTCACGGCCATAATCCTTATTGTCGTCCGATTTTACGGTCAGTGAATAGGCTTCATCAATCAACAGTATGCCGCCCCGGGCTTTTTCAATCACCTCTTTGGTCATCGGAGCCGTTTCTCCTATGTACCGTCCAACCAGGTTGGCCCTGCTGGCTTCGTATACCGTGTCTTTTGACAGAAGACCGAGATTCTTGTAAATTTTACCCAGCAGCTTGGCGATGGAGGTTTTTCCGGTACCGGGATTTCCGCTGAAGACGGCATGCAGGTTTATTGCTTTCATCGGTTCAATACCCATCTGATCGCGGAGCCTGGTGTATTTTATGTAACCAACATAATCATGAAGCCGCTGTTTAATGCCTTCAAGCCCGACCAGACCATCAAGTCCCTGAAACATCTCCTCCTCTGTCATGGTGCCGGATTCAAGTGCCGGAAGGCTCACCGTATCAGGCTTCCAAACGATTGAATACTCAGCCTTGCCGCGGTCAATCGTATCGGAAACTGTAAAGAAGGCAATGACAATTACCTTGCCCATAAATACAATCTCAATCGTGTATCTGCCTGTTTCCCAGCTTACATTCTGCGGATGCCCCCAGCCGGCTTCCACAAAGAATTCATGGTTGGGTGGGTTGGGACTGATATTCAAAATTTTCACTTCCTGTCGCACAAGTTGTCTCAGGTCGTTGTAGAAATTTATAAAGAATTCACCTTTCCACTCCTTATCAGTAAGTGTATTCCTCAACTCAAGCTCAGCCCAGATAAGCCTGGTAGCGTTGCGCTGAAATAGCCTGTAGTAGCTCCGTTCAATATGTTTGGGTTCAGGGGTTGAAGTGTCCTCGAAAAGTTTCAGGCCAAAAACTTCAAAGTATGGATTATGGCCATCTGTAAGCACGCCGGCAGTTTCAAGGCTGAATTCAGCGTAGGCCAGCTGTTCGCCATCCAGGCTGACACTGAAGTAGTAATCGTCCGCGGTGTAGTCTTCCGGATTGCTAACATTTATAAAAAAATCAACCTTCAGAATATTGTCGGCTACATTGGCTTCCAAATCTTCAGTCAGGATAAAATCAACGCCCTCATCTCCATTCCCGGTCTTTTTTGAGCAAAACAGTTCAATTTCCTCAGACCAGTATTCTTCGTCAAATTTCTTGTTGTAAAGCGTGAGTTCAGCAACCAGAGCGTTTAGCTCAGAAGAATCAAAAACAGTCCGGTATTTGCGTTCGGCACAGGCACCTGATTCTTTGCTGTTATAGATTTTTAGCTCTTTAAGTTTGAAATTTTCGTGTTCCATATATTTGTAATTTGCA
>JAAXUD010000219.1 GCA_013336205.1 Lentimicrobium sp.
TGAAACTAAACAATATGTTTCGTCCGTTGTACTGTATCACATAATCGAAGATACCGCTTACAACCACTCCACTCTGAAAAACAAGTTCCTGATGAACTCCGGGGTGAAACCCGGCAGAATCCAACTCTGCTGCTGACATACTATCAAGTGCAAACCCACCTGCCACCAGATGACCTATCGGAGATCCGAAACCATTTGCATGAAAACGTTTTCCATGCATCTGCAATTCATGGTTTCCGGCGCTAAGGCTTGTTGGACCTGAAGTTTTCAGGTACACGATTTCACCCTCGCTGTATATACAATCTTTAAATGTGCCACTGATCTGAAGGCCTGAATCCAAAACAACCGTGGCTGTATTGCAGGAGCCTTCCGCCCGGCTGACTGCCACTGCGCCCCCGGTCCGCAGGGCCATTTTGTCAGCAAACTGATTTAAAACCTTATTTAGATGTTTGAAATCAGGAGTTACAAAGAGTTGCGGCTGCTGGGTGGTGATATCAAAACCATAGTTAACAGCGTCAATGGTGTAAGGCAGTTTTTTAACCGAGGGTTTCATACAGTTATGACTCTCACCAATGGAGGAAAGCAGGCCTGCACCATAAATTTTAAAATTATCCAATGCTCCGATCAGGCCATATTCAACCGTCCACCAGTGCAGGTTTCGGATTAATGCCATTTCACTGGGCTGCCCCATGCTTTTGTCAATTTCTGAAAGCCTGATTTCAGCTTCTTTGATGGCTAAATCCGGGGTGTAAGGATCAGCCTTCAGGATGGAAAGGTGCCTGATGGCTTCATACAATTCATAATCCTTAGCCGATGAGAATGCTTTTGCGCCAATTTCACCGAAGAAACGCAGATATTCTGCATATTCCGGATCGGCTATGATGGGCGCATGTCCGGCAGCCTCATGGATTATATCCGGAGCCGGGGTGTATTCAATCTGGTCAACAGCCCTGATATCAGCAGCTATTACAAGCACCTTATAAGCCTGAAACTCCATAAAAGCAGCAGGGGGTATAAATCCGTCCACCGCCACAGCTGCCCAGCCTATCTCACTGAGGATCCGGTTCATCCCATACATATGCGGAATAGAATCAATACTGATACCCGTGCGTTTTAATCCATCAATATAGGAACCATGCGCCACACGACTTAAATGGTCGACATTCCGTCGCATCACATACCTCCAAACGGCATGATCCTGAGCTGTATAATCATTGTATGGCTGGTCTATTACCAGTTTTAACAGATGACGCGGCAGTTTATCCAGTACTTCGTTCGATTCCATAGGTAAGGTTCATTACATTTGCATTGATCTAAGCTTATAAACTATTAATAACACAGGCAATAATTGTAAATATTAACAACAACAGACTGATGAAAGTTTATATTACACTGCCTGTTTTAAACGAATTCGAAAACCTGCCCGCCTTATTAAGCTGCCTTGAAGCCCAGCATTTTAATAACCGGGAACTGATCGTATGTGTAAACCAACCCGATGAATGGTGGAACATACCGGAAAAGATACACATCTGCGAAAATAACAGAAAAAGTCTTCAATGGCTTAATTTCATTTCAGGTAATAAAGTAATCACCCTCGATAAAAGTAGCCGGGGCAATGGCTGGCAAGGCAAAAAACACGGCGTCGGCTGGGCCCGGAAAACAACCATGGACGCGGCTTCAGAATTGGCCAGCCCTGAGGATATTATTTTAAGTATTGACGCCGATTCGTTTTACCCACCTGATTTTCTTGATTCTGTTATAGCCTCCTTTGAGAAACACCCTGCCGCAGCCGGGCTCTCTGCGCCCTATTACCATAAACTGACCGGTGATGAAACCACCGACCGTTGTATACTTCGGTATGAGATCTACATGCGCAACTATGCGCTGAATATGCTGCTGATTGATAATCCTTACGCTTTTTCAGCAATCGGCTCAGGCATGGCCTGCAAAGTATCGGCATACAGGCAAAACGGAGGACTTACACCAAAAATGAGCGGTGAAGATTTCTACTTTATCGTGAAACTGAGAAAACAGGGAAATATCATCGTTGATAGTGGCGTGTATGTTTACCCGGAAGCCAGGTTTTCTGACAGGGTGTATTTTGGTACGGGACCCGCCATGATAAAAGGGAAAGCCGGCAACTGGGACAGCTATCCGATCTATCCTGCTGATGCTTTTCTGAAAGTCAAACAAACATTTGAGGCCTTTGAGGGGTTGTATGATAAGGATTTGCCAACTCCGATGGATGAATTATTAAATACTGCCGTTAAAGGCAAACCGCTGTGGCAACCCCTGCGAACCAATGCAGCATCACAACAGAGTTTTGAGAAGGCATGCATGCAAAGGGTTGATGCACTCAGAATTCTGCAATATTTAAAAGAAACAAACCCTCAATATCCTGACAGCAATGAGGAGCGGCTGAATGGATTTTTACAATCTGCATTTAAGCCGGATGAAACACTAAGGAAATCACTTCAGCATTTATCATTCACGACAACGGATATCGACACGCTCAACAATATCAGGGATTTCATGGCAGACTGTGAGCTGAATCTTCAGAAAAAGAAAGGAACAGTATGAAAAAAAAAAACAACATCGTAATATTAGGGCCAACAGCCACCGGAAAAACCAGGCTGGCAGCGGTTATTGCCTCAAAGATTGACGGAGAGATCATTTCGGCTGATTCACGCCAGGTTTACCGTGGGATGGATATGGGAACCGGCAAAGATCTGCTTGATTATGTGGTTGATGGAAAAATAATTCCAACCCATCTTATCGATATTGCTGATGCAGGAAGCCAGTACAATATTTTTGACTTCAGTCGCGATTTCTTAAACGCTGCAGATATAATCACTGCAAAAAAGAAGAAAATCGTTGTTTGTGGTGGCAGTGGAATGTATCTTGAGGCGGCACTCGGACTTTATCAGCTGATGGAAACACCTGTGAACGATTCGTTCAGACAGAAAGCCGCATTATTATCAGACAATCAACTGGTGGAAATGCTTACTGCTTTAAAACCACTCCACAACAAAACAGATATCACCGACAGACAGCGGCTGATCAGGGCCATTGAGATTGCCAGCGCTGAAAAAGAGGCAGGCAGCCAGTTATCGAAACCAGTACCATCGCCTGTAAGGTCCGACAACAGCCTTATTTTCGGTATTGAATTCCCCAGGGAAGTTATAAGAAAAAGAATCACGGAACGGCTGGAACAAAGGCTGAACAGTGGAATGTTGAACGAAGTTAAAGCATTATTAAACAGCGGCATCAAACCAGAAGCACTGACCTATTACGGACTGGAATACAAATATCTGACGCTTCATCTGAGCGGAAACCTGAGTTACGAAGAGATGTTTTCGCTGCTCAATACAGCGATTCACCAGTTTGCCAAACGTCAGATGACATGGTTCAGACGGATGGAAAAGAAAGGTATTAATATTCACTGGTTAAAAGGAGATTTGGGCCCGGAAGTGAATGCAGATGTTATTTTCAACTTGTTTAACAATTATCAAAATTAACTCACTGACCTCTAAACAATATAGCCACTAGTATGTTTATTCTTACCTGATTAAAGTTAAACAAATTGTATTTCAGGCTTAGTTTTACCTAACAATTATGAAAAAATTTATTATCTCAGGACTGCTGTTATTTTCTGTTTTTCAGCTATTTGCTCAAAACGGCACCATCAAGGGCCGGGTTTTTAATGAGAGTAACAATGAACCACTTCCTTTTACCAATATAATCATCTTTGGCACAACCATAGGTTCAACTTCCGACCTTGATGGCAACTTTATATTCACGGGTATAACTCCTGGATTTGTAAAACTTGCGGCTACTTCGGTAGGTTTCGAAGCACATGTGAGCGAAGAGTTTCAGGTTACGAACTCCAAAACTGTGTTCATTGATATCCCCATGCGCGAAACCACTATTCAATTAGAGCAGGTAGTGGTTAAAGCTTCACCCTTCCGCAAAACCGAGGAAAGCCCGGTCTCCATGCGTACGTTGGGTATTGGTGATATTGAAAAGAATCCGGGCTCAAACCGTGACATCAGCAAGGTTATTCAGGCACTTCCCGGCGTTGCTTCTACCGTTTCATTCCGCAACGATATTATCGTCAGAGGTGGAGGCCCGAGTGAGAATAAATTTTACCTGGATGGTATGGAAATCCCCAACCTTAATCACTTTGCCACGCAAGGAGCATCAGGTGGTCCGGTAGGCATTATTAATGTTGATTTTATCCGGGAAGTAGATTTCTATTCAGGCGCTTTTCCGGCTAACCGGGGTAATGCGCTTAGCTCGGTGCTTGAGATGAAACAAATTGATGGCAACAAGGAGCGACTGGTTTTTAAAGGGTCGGTCGGTGCTTCAGATCTTTCGCTGGCTTTGAATGGTCCGTTAAGCGAGAAAACAACTTTCCTTTTTTCGGTACGAAGGTCTTATCTTGAATTTCTTTTTGGTGTGATTGGCTTGCCTTTCCTGCCGACTTACAACGATTTTCAGTTTAAAGTGAAAACCCGTTTTGATTTAAAAAATGAGCTGACAATACTTGGCATTGGCGCAATTGACAACTTCAACCTGAATACAGGAATAAAAAATCCAACAGAGGATCAACAATATATACTCAACTACCTGCCAGTAAATGAGCAGTGGAACTATGCAATTGGCGCGGTCTACAAACATTTTCGCGAAAAATCGTTCGACACCTGGGTCTTCAGTCGCAATATGCTGAATAATATAGCCTATAAATACGAAGACAACGATGAAAACAAAGCCAAAACACTGGACTACTCATCGCAGGAAATGGAAAACAAATTCCGTTATGAAAATTCAAGCCGGATTGGTAATTATAAGTTAATTGCAGGTGCGGGCGGTGAATATGCAAGGTATACCACCACTACTTTCCAGGAGGTCTTTATTCCTCAGGGAGAAGATACGTTGCGTTTTATTAATTATGGTTCAGAGATCGACCTTTTTAAATACCACTTTTTCGGACAGCTCAGCCGCAATTTCAGCAACGACAAGCTGATTCTGTCTCTCGGTCTTCGGGCAGATGGCAATTCATATTCGACCAATATGTCAAACCCGCTCAATCAGCTTTCACCAAGATTCAGCGCAGCCTATGCGCTTACCGATAAATTTTTCCTGAACTTCAACACAGGACGGTATTATCAGCAGCCAGCCTATACAACACTAGGCTTTAAAAGTAACGAAGGAGAATTTGTTAATAAATCCAACAATCTGAAATACATAGCCACCAATCACGTGGTTGGCGGAGTCGAATATCGTCGACGCGATGATACCAAGCTTACACTGGAAGCTTTCTATAAACATTACAATAACTACCCTTTTTCTGTAAACGATTCGATATCCCTTGCCAATAAAGGCGGTGATTTTGGCGTGTATGGTGCAGAAGAGGTTACTTCAACAGGAACCGGCCGGGCCTATGGATTTGAAGCCTATATTCGCGAACGCTTCATGGAAAAATACAACATCATCTTATCATACACTTACGTAAGAAGTGAGTTTATTGACAATAAGGATGTATATATTCCTTCTGCCTGGGATAACCGCCACCTGTTAAACGTTA
>JAAXUD010000220.1 GCA_013336205.1 Lentimicrobium sp.
CTGCCCATAGCTGGTAATAGAAATAAGGAGTAAAATCAGAATAATCAGTCTGAAATCAGCGGTATACCTTTTCGTTTTCATACTTTTTAGTTTTCGGTTCAAAGTTAGCTTATTTTTTAAAAAATATTGAAACGTACATAGTCTTACTTATAAATGAATCAATACATTATAAACCATTATTTTCAGAAAATAAATTCCCAATAATTTTATGACATTATTTATCAGGATTTTAGACCTTAATTGCAGTGAGAAAATTTCTATTCGAGCTTAATCCTTTTCCTTAATTATCAAATGCGAAAATTTGTACTTTTGAGAATTGATAATTATGTTCATTTTATGACCAATAATAGTATAAAGAATATCTCTTCTGGTCCACCGGAAGAAGATCAACCAATATTCAGGGACAGCCCTCAGCGCAGTTTTATTAAAGCAATAACATACAGGGTATTGGCTTCTGGTGTTATGTTTATTGTATTCTTTATAATTTTCAGGAGTACAACAAAACGAACCTTAAATGAAAGCCTTGGGGATGCCACACTGATAAGTATAATTGATTTTGTGGTCAAATTAGCTATTTACTATTTCCATGAACGTGTTTGGTCAGGAATAAAATGGGGTAAATACTGGAAAAGGAATTATTGGGCAAGAAGAGCCTGGAAAAAAGCTTACCGGAAAGCACACAAGTAACTCAAGTTATCTTTAAGGAAAACCTTTATATCTCTGATATTTAAATAAAAACCCCGATTTTACAATCGGGGTTTTTATTTAATAAGATAATTACCTAACAAAGAGAAGTTCTCTGTATTTAGGTAAAGGCCACATTTCATTGTCAATCAGAAGCTCAAGTTTATCGACGTGGTAGCGGATTTCCTCAAAGTACACCAACACTTTTTCACGATAAGCAATCGCTTGTTTTTCAGCTCCTTCAGTGCTGTTTGCCAATTTTCGTGCGTCAGTCATTTTTTGAACCTGATTTCGGATTACAGAAATATGTTCAGAAATTTCCCTGATTGTGTCCAGCTGATTTTTCGAAAGCGCTGTATAGGTTTTTGCATCCAAAACATCTTTCAAACCTTTAACATTCTCAATCAACTGATTCTGATATCTGATGGCAATAGGTACAATGTGGTTAATGGCAAGATCACCCATTACCCTTGATTCAATCTGAACCTTTCTTGTATAGTTTTCAAGTTTTATTTCATGACGGGCCCTAACTTCACGTTCAGAAAGTACATGATGATCTTCGAAGAGCTTGATTGCTTCCTTTTTCAGGAGGCTCTTTAATGCATGCGGCGTATCCGGAATGTTGGATAAACCTCTTTTCGAAGCTTCTTTCACCCAATCTTCACTATAACTATTTCCCTCAAACCTGATGCGTTTCGATTCAGTTACATATTTCTTAACAACCTGGAATATTGCATCTTCCTTCGACACCTTGCCAGCAATAAGCTTATCTACTTCTGTCCTGAATTTCCTCAGTTGGTCAGCCACAATAAGATTCAGTGCAATCATTGGTTTGGCGCAACTGGATGATGATCCCACAGCCCTGAACTCAAACTTATTTCCGGTGAAAGCAAATGGAGAGGTCCTGTTTCTGTCGGTATTATCAAGTAATATTTCAGGAATCTTTGGAATATTAATATTCACGCCATTCCCTTCACTTTTTCTGGACATTGATTTCTTATCGAGCTTTTCAATCTGATCAAGTGTTTCAGAAAGTTGTGTACCAATAAAAGCCGAAATAATAGCCGGAGGAGCTTCATGTGCACCCAATCTCAGGTCATTGCCTGCAGAGGCGATATAAGCCCTCAAAACATCGGCATGAGTATCAAGTGCTTTAAGAATGCTGGTTAAAAAAACCAGAAACTGCAGATTTGCCTGAGGAGTTTTGCCTGGAGAAAGGAGATTTTCGCCAAGGTTTGTACTCATTGACCAGTTGTTGTGCTTTCCAGAGCCATTAACTCCTGCATATGGTTTTTCGTGAAGCAATACTGTGTATCCATGACGTTTACCCACTTTTTCAAGCAAGTGCATCAGAAGTTGATTGTGATCAACGGCTACATTTACTTCTTCATAAACCGGGGCACACTCAAACTGATTAGGGGCAACCTCATTATGTCTGGTTCTAACCGGAACACCAAGGCGGTGAGCTTCGTATTCAAATTCACGCATAAAATCAATCACCTTTTCAGGAATAATTCCAAAATAGTGATCTGAAAGCTGCTGATCTTTGGCACTGGAGTGACCAAAAAGTGTACGTCCTGAAAGGGATAGATCTGGTCTTGCATTGTAAAGAGCTGTATCAACCAGAAAATACTCCTGCTCCCAGCCAAGGGTTGCAAAAACCCGGCTAACATCTGGATTAAAATACTGACAAACAGCTGTTGCTTCACGATCAAGAGAACTGGATGCTTTCAGCAACGGAGTTTTATAATCGAGGGCTTCACCTGTATATGAAACAAAAATTGTTGGAATACAAAGGGTGCGATCCATAATGAAGGCCGGAGAAGTAGGATCCCAGGCTGTATAACCGCGGGCTTCAAACGTATTCCGGATTCCGCCACTTGGGAAACTGGAAGCATCCGGCTCCTGCTGGATCAATTCATTGGCATTAAATGCTTCCATCGCCTTTCCATCACCGGAAGGGGTAATAAAAGCATCATGTTTTTCGGCCGTTGACCCTGTCAGCGGGTGAAACCAATGGGTAAAATGCGTGGCACCTTTGCTCAGCGCCCATGATTTCATGGCAGAAGCAACCTGATCAGCAATTAACCGATCAATCTTGATACCTAATTCTGCCGCATGCACAACTGAACGAAAAGCCTCACGCGACATATATTCACGCATTACAGACTGATTGAATGTCAGCTCACCATAATAGTCAGATATCCTGTCTGGATAAACCGGCAATTGTCTTCTCGGTCGTGACATTGCCATTTCAAGCGCCTTAAATCTGATGTTGCTCATGATTAATTGTGTTAAATGAAACAAGGAATGGAAACAAAGTGCGGGGACTTTTGTTGGCCGCACTTTGTTTTTTTATTTTCATCACTGGTAATTTAAATTAGAAAGAATGTTTTTTTCTTAGCAGGAATAAACCAAGGAAGGTTAAAGCGCCGTTAAGAATCAGCAATTCAAAGCCAAAACGATAACCTGAAAACCACGCCACAGAATTCATGCTTAAGATGTAACAGATAACCGGCGATAACACGGCTATAATTGGAACCCATTTATCTTTTACTTCGAACTTTGTAAATAATCCGAATGCGTACATACCCAGAAGAGGGCCATAGGTATAACCTGCTATGGTGAATAGCTTATCAATAACAGCCTTATCTTTCAGACTATTGAAAATAAGAATACAAATAAACAAAACCACCGCTACAGACAAATGAACTATATACCTGATTTTAATCCTTTTAGATTCTGTTAAATTTGGATTGTCTTTTATCCCCAAAAAATCTATGCTAAAAGAAGTTGTTAGTGAAGTAAGTGCACCATCGGCACTGGGAAAAGCTGCAGAAATCAAACCAACAAAGAAAACTATTCCGGCCAGTGAGCTCAGACTCAGTGCAACTTTAGGGAATAAATCATCAGTAGATTCAAATGATATTCCTTTTTGCTGAGCATAAATTAAGAGAATTGCGCCCAGAAAAAGAAACATGAAATTCACAAATACCAAAATTCCGGAAAATGTGAACATATTTTTCTGCGCTTCTTTCAGATTTTTGCAGCTCAGGTTTTTTTGCATCATTTCCTGATCAAGACCAGTCATGACAATTGTTATGAACATGCCACTGAAAAACTGCTTTATAAAAAATCGCTGATGATGCCAGTCGGTGAAGAACATCTTAGAAATACCGGCATCATCAATCATAGGAATAAGATCAAAAACTGATTTTCCGAGATCTTTACTGATATAAAAAATGGACAGTACAACAGCCAGAAGCATAAAAGTAGTCTGTAAAGTGTCGGTCCAGATAATGGTTCTTATTCCTCCTTTTAATGTAGATATTACAATAAGGGAAATAAAAAGAAGGACATTTACGTAAAAAGGTACGTTCCAGGCATCGAATACAAATATCTGCAACACATTGATAACCAGAAACATTCTTAAAGAAGCCCCCAGTGTTCGCGAAAGAATAAAAAATGCAGCACCTGTTTTATAAGACCAAAAGCCAAATCGTTGATCCAGGTAGGAATAAATTGAAGTAAGTTTCAGCCTGTAATATAGTGGAAGCAGCACCAGGGCAATCACAAAATACCCAAACAGATATCCCAGAACCACTACCATATAGCTGAACTGAGTATCCTTAACCCAACCAGGAACAGACATGAAAGTGACACCTGACAATGATGCGCCAATCATGCCATAAGCTACTATGAACCAGGGAGATGCATGATTTCCTGAAAAGAAGGTTTCGTTGGTTGATTTTCGGCTGGTTATACCGGCGATGATGAAGAGGAGAGCTGAGTAAGCAATGAAAATTGAAAGAATTACAATCGGCTGTACCTTCAAGTTAAAGCTGTTTAAATAATCTCTATTGACGCTGCAAAGGTAATCAAATCAGGATAAACAAAATCAAACAATTTAGGGAATTCTCTTGCTTTGTGCGGCCTGCCTATGAATACAGTCTTCATTCCCAATCTTTTACCAAATAAAATATCGCTAAAAGAATCTCCAACCATGACAGATTTTCGGAATATTATATCATTAAAATCGCGCTTTGCCATTAAGCCCATTCCAACTGACGGCTTTCGCGAATGGTGATTTTCAGAGGCTAAAAAGGGAGAGTGGTATACTTTATCTATTTTTCCACCAGCCTGATTAACAGCAGAATGCATTTCTTTGTGAATGAGTGCCAATTCAGTTTCAGTCATTAGCCCCTTCCCTACTCCCTGCTGATTACTGACAACTACGATCCTGCCAAAGACGCCGGTAAATATTTTTATTGCTTCAAGTGATCCTTCAACAAAATGAAACTGATCCCATGACTTTATATAATCGTCAGGCAAACGCTCATTAATTACGCCATCACGGTCAAGGAAAAGGGACCAGCTTTTATCGATCTTTAAATGCATTAAATTCATTTTGAGCCCGGTTATAATCGTCAGGTATGCCAATATCAAGAAAGTAGTCATCAAAAATATGCCCTATGAACCACTTGGGCTCAAGCTTTTTACTGAAAAAATCATTTTCCAGTGAAAACTTCTCCGGTAAATCAAGTCCACTGAAGTATTTCGATTTTATGATGTAGTTACCCCCATTTATCAAACCAGGCGATGCGATGGCCGATTTTTCCTTAAATCCGGTAATATTATGTTCAGCAGAACACTCAACAGCCCCATACCTGGAAGCATCATCAACATGACGTAGAGCTAAAGAAACCTTTGCCAGTGTTTCTATGTGTTTTTGAAAAAAAAGATCCAGATTAATTCTAAAAAGCGTATCCCCATTCAGTACCATGGCATGAGGAGTTACTACCTTTTGAAACGCAAGCTTAACAGCACCACCAGTTCCAAGTGGCTCTTTTTCAACAGAATATAGCAGTTCGAGGTTCTTATATTTGTCGCCAAAA
>JAAXUD010000221.1 GCA_013336205.1 Lentimicrobium sp.
GGCAGAAACTGATCCACTCTATATAACAGGAAGATTTGGGTTCCTTGGCGTTGATGTATTCTTTGTTATTTCAGGTTTTGTAATTCCCTATGCCATGTACCGGGCTAATTATAATATTAAAAACATAGGACGATTTCTGGGAAAGAGATTTGTCAGAATTGAACCCCCATACATATTAAGTATATTTCTTGTTCTGTTTCTGAACTGGCTAAGTACCCAGTCTCCCTATTACCGCGGAGAGGCTTTTAACATAGATTCAACGAGACTTTTACTTCATTTCGGATACCTCAATGCATTTTTTAGTCATCCTTGGTACAATGATGTGTATTGGACACTGGCAATTGAATTTCAATATTATATTATAATTGCCCTATTCTTTCCTTTGCTGATTTCAAAAAATAAAAATTTGAGTATTGGATTTTTATTAATCTTTGGGATATCCGGCTTTTTCTTAAGTCAGCATAGCCTGATATTTAACTACAGCCTGCTATTTATTGTAGGTATTTTATTATTTCAGTTCAGAATTGGATACCTGACGAAAGGCGAGTTTGGAACCTTATTACTTATTGCCCTGATGCTGATTTTTGCCAAATTTGATAAACGGTATCTTGTGGCAGCTCTTCTTCCCTATTTCTTCATTAACTACTTTGAATTTACCGGCAGAATTTCAAAATTCCTGGGAAATATATCTTATTCCCTCTACCTGGTGCATATTCCAATAGGTGGCAGAATAATTAACCTGACCGAGAATTTCGTTCAAAATCCGATGATACGGGAAATTATGGTTTTTGTTGCACTGGCAATTTCAATACTGGCAGCCTGGCTATTTTATATGATAATAGAAAAGCCAGCAATCAATTGGTCAAAAAGAGTTAGCTACAACAAAAAAGTCGCAGCAAATGATCAATTAATTACTTAATTACAAGTCCCATTTTTGACTTATTTCCCATATATGGACAATTATTCACAAATCACCAATGTAAAAGCCTCATTAACAATGCTTAAATGATCCGGCACATAAGTTGATTGTTGTCTACCTCAAATTTTGAAAACTATGAAAACACATTTTTTAATAATACTCTCCCTTTCTCTTGCAACAATGTTGTTCAGTTATTCCTGCCAGAAAGAGAAAACAGAAGAGAAACCGCCCCTTATTACCTCTCTGGACGATATTGTTATCAATGATAACTTTAACTACGATATGGTGAGAGGCTGCAACATCAATATCTCAACACGGGATCCATATGGAAATGCAATAACAGGCGCAAGGATAGAGGTATACAGAAGCTACGATGAAGAGACCAATTCCGGTAATCTGATTTTAACCGGTATAACCAATCAGCAGGGTATTCTTGAACTGGACTATCCGCTCGATTTCGTTACTTCAAAGCTCTTTATCGTTACAAAGTATATAGGCCTTCCGACCGTAACTGAAATTGAAGTTGTTAATAATTCAATAAATGCCGTTATCGGTGGAATCCCTGCTTTAAACAGTTTTAAGAGCAGTTATAGCCTTAAAAGTATTGACGCATCCTACCAGTATCTCTGTGCTTTTAACTCCAGCGGGGTTCCTCAATGCCTGATAACCCCCAGAGATGTGATCAGTGCGCCTATGCTGGCAGATATAAACGCAGCCTTACCTGAAAGAGCACCGGTTCCTACCTACCATCCTGAATATCTGGCCAATTCTAACCAAACAGACATCAGACTGCTTGAGACTGCCGATGTTTGGGTTACAGTGGTGCATGAGGGCGCTGGAAACCGCAATGCGCTTGCTTTTTACACTTATGATGTTAATAACCCGCCAACCAATAAGAATCAGATATCGCTTATAAAAATAGCCTACCCAAACTTTTCTCTGGCAGGCAGTGGCGGGGGACTATTTTCTGGTGACAAGATTTATCTTGGTCAGTTTGAAGCCGGTACAGCTATTGGTTGGGCACTTATTGCAAGTGGATATACAGGATCTACGGTAAATACAAATGCTGTACACTTTTATTCAAATCCAGACTTCAATCCGGAAACAAATATAAACCTGAGACAGCACAATGTTTTGTTGTATGATGCTGAAAGACAATTATATCTGATTGGTTATGAGGATATAAACCGAATGGTAACTTCCTGCGATCATGACTTTAACGATGCTGTTTTTTATGTTACTTCAAATCCTGTTGAAGCAATCGATAATTCAGACATGCCTTTTGTTGATCCCAACCTCATTGATTCAGATGGTGATGGAGTATTTGATGTAATGGATGATTACCCCAACGATGGCGCACGGGCTTTTAATAACTATTTTCCTGGTGCCAACCAGCATGGAAGCCTTACATTTGAGGACTTATGGCCCGAAAAAGGTGATTATGACTTCAACGATCTGGTTATGACTTACCGGATTAACCAGGTAACGAATGCAGATAACCTGGTGGTCGACATTATCTCTACCAATACGATTGAAGCAATTGGTGCAGGATTTAAAAATGGATTCGGATTTCAGCTCAACATTCCTCCCTCTGCAATTGCTAATGTATCTGGTTTAAATCATACAGAAAGTATTATAAACCTCTCTGCAAATAATACTGAATCGGGTCAGAGTAAAGCAACCATAATTCCGTTTGACAACACTTACAATCTTTTTGATAATGTTAGTCAGGGCTATGTAAATACCAAAGAAGACATGGAGTATCACACCCCTGAGTCCATCACTGTGACAATAAACTTAACTACGCCCCAATCGGTGCAGGCAATAGGGCTACCACCGTACAACCCATTTTTAATTATTAATAAAACCAGAGGAAGGGAAGTCCATTTACCAGGCTATCAGCCAACCAACCTGGTTGATCCCTCCTATTTCGGAACCTTTGACGATGACACAAATATCGCTGCCGGAAAATTATATAAATCCAAAACAAACCTTCCCTGGGTAATGCATCTTCCTGAGCCTTTTGCATATCCAAAAGAAAAAGTCAATATTGTGAATACTCATAATGTTTTTGGAACCTGGGTTCAGAGTGGTGGCTATAGCTATATGGATTGGTTTCAGGACAATGCAGGTTACCGGACACCGCAAAATATTTATCAACCTTCAAATTAATTGTTTCATTTTTAGCTGAATGCCGGTCCTTTTCCGGCATTCAGCTAAACTTTCTCTCTTAGTATAAAAGGAGGCTTTATAACTCAAGTCTCAGTTAATATATTGGTTTCCAAATTTATATTTTTACATTTGTATAGTTAAGGTATGCTAATCTCAACTATTTATTTATGAATTCCAGTTATACAGCTCTTGAATTTTATCCTGAATCAAGCAGAAAATCAATACATATTGGGATAATCCCTGATGGTGGGCGCAGATGGGCAACCAATCACAAGGTTTCTGTCAGGGAGTCTTATCTGAGAACAAAGCAACTTCTTGCAGAAATAGTAGATAAACTTTACGCAAATGGTATTTTTGAGATTAGTTTGTATTTATCAAGCAAAGAGAATTTTAAAAGACCTGATAATGAAGTTATGGCTTTCAATTCGGTTTCTATTGATGCAATTTCAGATGAAATATTTCAAATTGCAATCAGTAGAAAGATAAATGTTAAAGTTGCCGGCTTAAAAGGCAATTTGCCGGAAAAGTACCAGGCCAAGATAGAATTTATTGAAAAAGAAACCTGCTCATTTGAAAACGCCCGGCTTAATCTCTGCATTGCCTATAATCCGATTGAAGAAATACAACAAGCTTTTCAAAAAGCAGATGGACCTGATGATTTTATAAACCATCTTTGGATTAAAAACCCTGTAGATCTTATAGTCCGAACAGGTGGAGCCAACCTGCTCAGCAATTTTATTCCGCTCCAATCAGCCTATGCCAGGCTCTTTTTTGTTGATAAACTCTTTAATGACATCAACTGGAATGACTTTGAGTCAATTATAAAAACATACCGATTACTCGACAGGAAATATGGTACCTGATTTTTAGCCGATTTCCTACCTTATCCTGTTTTTCAAAGTTTAAACTGTTCGATCAGATAATAATTCATCAGTTTGAGATACTCGAGAAACACCATTTTTGCGCTGTCACGATCATTCCACCATCTATACTGGTTAAAATCCGTATAAATACTCGGACTTGAGATTACTGTAATTTCCCGGTCAGCTCCTTTCAAAGCCTTCGAGAAAATTTTAAATGTCCGTCGCGAATGATAGCTTGAAGTAACCAGGAGAATTGATCTGATTTCTTCATGCAGTTGAACATATTCTGCTACTGCCTGTGCTTCTTCCTGAGTGCTTGCTGTTATCTTTTTTAAAATAATTACATCTTCTTCTGCAGTACCCAGCTTAATTAAGGTTCGTTTTAAAATTGAAGAAGTATTTTCAAGTTCAATCCCGAAAGGTTTTAGTTTATCAGCTCCGTATTGAAACTCGTTGGCAAATAATATTTTCCCCGCGTAACCGGCATTGTATAAGTCAAAAGCCTGCAAAGCCCTGTCAGGGATCGGGCCAAGTAATACAACAATTAAATCCGATTTTTCAGGTTTCTGACTGAATACCAGATACTTCCCCATATTTCTTATAACCAGAAAACCCGTTAAAAGAAACACTGCCGCAAATATTACGTAAATCATCCACATTTTTTTTATTCTGATTAGTGACATAATTGATTCCGGTTATTAATGTGAAATATCCTCCCTGGCAGGATTAATAAACCATAATACATTTATAAATTAAGGACGAATATAACTAACTTTATTATAATTTGAATATGCTATCATCAAAACTTACCGGTTTAAATACAGAATCAACAATAAATTCGCTTACTGCTTCTCAGTTTAAGTAATTCAATTATTATCTTTGATGAATAGCAATGACTGTTTGAAATATGAAAAGAATAACTCCAGCTGCGTTTTATCGTATAGCGCTTGCCATAGGCAACTCCAATGATTTGCAAAAAAGCAGCAGTGAATTTTTAAAGGAATTAGTTGTTCAGACCAACTCAAAATATGCTTGTTTTTACATATATAACAAGCATCTCCCAAATCAGGTAAAGGTTTCTTCCTCTGTCACGCTGATTTCTGCCTATCCCGAAGACACAGAGCACATTCAATTTGATGCCGGAAATATTACTATTCCAGAGATCTTTACAGACCAGGCATTTTTATCGTTTCAATATGATTCGGAAGAAATTAGCAGGCTGCCTGATTTTTATCCTGAAGACAAAGATGATCATATCATAATCCCTGTAAAAGAGCTAGGCTTTATTCAACTGGTTTCAGCAAGCGCAAAGAAAAGTTTCCTGCAAAAGAAAGAGTCTATTTTTGAAACTGAAGATTCGGAAAATCTTGGTTTATTAATTTCAAAATTCAGCAAATCAATTGTACAATTTCTTTCCGTGTCTGGAATTGTGAAAACCAATTCTATTGACAACGTAATAAGTGGTTTCAGCCGGAAGGCTGATGTAAGAGACAACGATTTTCTCAAAAGAATGCTTGCAACCATCAGCCATGAAATAAGAAATCCCTTCAACCTTGCACTTGGCTATACAGAATTGCTGAAAGAAACACCATTAAACGAAGCACAACGTAACTATGTTAATAT
>JAAXUD010000010.1 GCA_013336205.1 Lentimicrobium sp.
TGCTTACGCAGACTAATATACCGGCGAAGTGGTTCTGTATTGTTTTTTGCGGTATTGATCAGATTTTCATAAACAGATAGCGGGATATTGTTGCTGTTCAGTGAGGCATGAAGTGAATTATCAAATTTGTACGCCTGGGCATATGCCCAGTCTGACTGGCAAACGCCGCTCAGTATAGCTGCCATGGTATTCTCCCTGGCTTTAAAATTACTGTTAAAAGCCATATAGGCAAGTTTCCGTTCCTCCCGATCTTTGCTGTAAGTCAGAATATTGGTTAGCGCAGGGAAGGTCAGGCTGAGTTTTTCTCCGCTTGTCCTTGTAAATTCAGGATAAACATTGTCTGATACGGCCACTTCTGTATACACTGATGAAGGCGTCCCTGAAAGCCGGGAGAAATAGGAAACCAATTGTTCCTGCTCAGCTGATAAAACATGTTGCTGAAGTCTGTACATGTTTTCGATGCTGAATCGGTAAGGACCGAATTCATTATCAGCATTTACCCAGCTTATGGCTTTTTCACGGGGTATCTGGACCAATTCAGGGGTAACCCACGACAAGGTCTGTCCTGCTTCTGCAAAAAAAGCCTGGATTAACTGAAAACCATTACTGACTTCCGGATTCCGGGTATCGATTGACCTCAGCAGGTAAGGATAACAATAGAGGGTAGTTCCAATCTTGCCGAGCTCATCTGATAAATGGTAATAGGTTAACAGGTTGGATGGTGATGTTCCAAGGGTGCCTTTTAATGCAGCAAGTTCCTCAAGGATAGTTTTCGCTTTTACCAGGTCGGCATCCCAGGCAGTCCAATCCTTGTAAATGTCTTTTAGTTCCCATTTCAGATGCGCTGGTGCATTCTCACGGGTAACAAGTGGTTCAGTTGCTGCAGATCTAAATCCAATGACGACTGTCAGCATGATAAGTAAAAGTTTGTATTTCATATTGAAAAGCATTTGGGTTATGGATACTCCGGCTATTCAATTATCAAGCCATTAACTTATAACACTGATTATATGAAACTTATACATTAAAACAAATGATTCATTTAATTTCGCAGTACATTTGCTGGCCGGAACCGGACACCCTGATTTCGGATTTGAACAGGAAAAGAGAAACGATATCTTCAAACAGGAATCCGAAACCAGTGATTATCCTACCTGAGCATTTATGTAAAAAAATCAAAACCAATAGGCAGGTCGGTGTTGGAGTCATGAAATACAATCGATTTAGCTTGCCTTACAAGTACTATGTCTCCTTCCAATGCCCTGCAGCTACGTGGCGGAAACCTGCATATAAATGATTATCTATTCATTATAAATATTTACGAAATATTAACAGGCGGCACCCTGATTATTAAACAAAAGCAATATCGTCGATTACCTCGGTACCGGCGGCTTTATTTAATGATTTTATAAGTTTAGTGCGGGCATAACCCAACTCTTCCCGCATTGCAGGAGAATTAAGCTTAACATAAAGAATTCTGTTTTTAATATACAGATGCGTTGTTTCGCGGGCAATCATTTTCCCTACCACACTATCCCACAACCCAATCACTTTTGTCTGATTCAGTTTATCACCAATATGGTATGCTGCAATCAACTCCTCGATTACCTCTTTGATTGTCTGATTGTTAGCAAGCCGTTTAACCATTTTAATCTTGTTATTCCTTTAAATAATATTTAGGATTGTACTGAGAACATGGTTTACACTGACAGTGTAATTATCCCTGACCTGACCTCAAATATCCGGTGGTCCACCTGCGTAGTTGCAAATATATGATTTATCCTTTCGGGTTGGGTATCGGTAATAAATACCTGCCCGAAACTATTATCGCCAACCAGGTTAATAATCCGGTCAACGCGATCGCTGTCGAGTTTATCAAAAATATCATCAAACAGCAGGATCGGCTTATATTCCTTAACCGATCTTGTATATTCAAACTGCGCAAGTTTAATTGCAACCACAAAAGACTTTTGCTGTCCCTGTGAACCAAATTTCTTTACCGGATAACCATCAATCAGAAATTCAAGGTCATCCTTATGAATCCCGGTGTTGGTGTATCTTGAAGAAAGATCGCGCTGTAGGTTATTTCTCAGCAATGCTTCCATCGGCAATTCACTCAGGTCCGAGTGGTAAATAACTTCAACCTGTTCCTTTCCCTGGCTTATAAACTCAAAATATCGTTGAAAAACAGGAAGAAAACCTTCAAGAAAGGATTGGCGGCGTGAAAAAATCCGGCTGGCCGGTCCTTTCATCTGTTCATCCCAAATTTCAAGAGATGCATCGTCAAAATATCTTTTCTCACCGAAGATTTTCAACAGTGCATTACGCTGGGCAAGTGCTTTATTATAAACAATCAGATCTTCAAGGTAATGACGATCAAACTGTGAAATAACCGAATCTATATACTTTCTGCGCAGTTCACTGCCTTCATTAATCAGATCGCGATCATACGGAGAAACCATAACCAGCGGAAATTCGCCAATATGATCTGCCATGCGCTCGTATTCCTTGGTGTTTAATTTCAACTGCTTCTTCACATTTCGTTTCTGAATGCAACTTACATCGTCAGGTCCGCCACCATTGCGGATAAACTGCCCGTGAATGGCAAAAACATCAGCGCCGTGTCTGATATTCTGGGTATCGACCAGGTTAAAGTAGCTTTTCGTGAACGAAAGGTAATGGATAGCATCAAGCAGGTTGGTTTTCCCCGCACCGTTAGCGCCAGTAAAGCAATTGATCTTCTCCGAAAACTCAAGCGAGGCTTCTTCGTAATTTTTAAAATTGAATAATGTCAGCTTTTTTAAATACATAAATATTTTTTCAGATCATTGCTTCAATTTCGGCAGCTACCTTCAGCATCAACCATTCGGGTGTTGAAGTTGCACCTGAAACACCCACAGATTTTGCATTCAAAACCCACTCAGGATTTATCTGTCCTGTTCCCGTAACAGTATAAGTCAGGGGATTGGCTGATTTGCATAATCCGGCAAGGTATTTCCCGTTTGAACTTTCGCTGCCGCTAACAAAGATAACAACATCATGCGAACGGGCAAAAATTTCGAGTGCCGGGCCCCGTCTGCTTACCTGACCGCAAATCGTATTATTGATCTCAATATCAGGATTGCCATTGCTCAGATTTGAAGATTTTATCCTGATCTGATTGCAGATATCCTCGTACTCATTCTGATCTGAAGTCGTTTGCGAAAATACCCTTATCGGTTTCGAGAAATCGATAGAATCAAGCTGTTCTTTTTTGTTGATTGCATAGGCTTTACCTTTAGTATTACCCAACAATCCAATGACTTCGGCATGACTGGCCTTACCGAAAATTATTACTGATCCACCTGAAGCCTGCATTTCTTCCGATGCCTTCTTTACTTTCTGCTGAAGTCGCAATACAACAGGGCAGGTAGCATCGGTAATCTTCACGCTCTTATCTTCGAGCACTTTATAGGTTTCCGGGGGTTCTCCGTGGGCTCTGACTAAAACATGACTTCCAATGGTTGTTCTACTGAGGTGATTCTTATCCAGTATCTTCATTCCCAGATGATTAAGCCGTTCCAGTTCCGCCTCATTGTGAACAAGTTCACCCAGGCAAAAAACCTCGCCATCACCTTCCAGTACTTTCTCAGTAGTAGCAATTGCCCGCTTGACACCGGTACAAAACCCGGCTGATGGGTCAACCACTACCTTTGGTTTAACATCATCCATAATGCAAAAGTAAGCATTCTTAACTTCAGGCTTATGGTAAAATGGAAAGAGGATAAACCCGCAGGCGAAAGATCCATTTATGAAAATTCCACTGGATAAAAGGAATAAGGGCGATGCAATCCGGTGATAATGCCAGAATCACAGGACAAAGCGAGAATCAGGAGAAGAAAAATGTTGATCCGGGAAAATACTATTTCCCGCTGGAAGCGAAATCGCTCAGGTTAAATGCGATACTGAGCATATTGGGTGAACCGGCCAAATGATAGGCTGAACGGGCGTAGTTAAAGTTAAACTTTGAAACCCTGAAACCAAATCCCCAGGAAAAACCAACAGTTCCTTTCTTGCTCTCTACTTTCATTTCCTGGCGGCGCTGGTAATTATAGCCCAGGCGAAAACTAAAATTGCGGGACGGCACAAACTCGCCTCCAATCACCACATGCCTGAACGCTTTATCAAAAAACACAGCCACATCACTATCGGTCTGCACTTCACCTGTAAAAGGATCTACAACACTTTCAGCCGGGTCATCATAGGTAAGGTCCCATTTCTGAAGGTTGGTCAGGAGCACTGAATATCTGAATGGAAGATGCTTGAGTTTCTTGGAAATGCCCAATTGAATTTCGAAGGGTAAGGGTTCGCTATTACCTGGAGTGTAGGTACTTAACTGAGCTCCAATGTTGCGGGCAATCAGCGATGCTGTAAATCCGCTTCTTGCATGGTAACTACCGGCAACATCCACAGCCATACCAAATGAATTGTAAGTTTCCAATGTAGAGCTTATCGCCTTTAAATTGGCACCGATACTGAAAAGAGAATCCAGTCTGCGCCCCCAACCAATGACCAAAGCCAGCTCATTACCTGAAAATTCGCTTGCATTTTCATCAACAATACCGGTTTCATCTGCATAAGTAAATTTCCCGTAATTCAGGTACTGCATGGTAGCAGCAAAACTGCCGGCCTTCTCAAATGTGCGTGAATAACTGGCAAAACCATAATTGATATCAGCAAAGTAATCGACAAAATTCAATGAAATGCTGTTGTGCATCTCCTTGTTTATCATCGAAGGATTATTGAGCCCAACTGCAAGATCATTGTCAGCAATAGCCACAAAGTTACCCCCGAGGGCTGCTACTCTGGGTGAATTAGGTAAATTCAGAAACCGGTAGGTTGAACTTCCGCCTATTTGTGCATTCGCCGGGTTAACGGCCAAGATCAGAATACCAGCTATAAGTATCAGAAAAAATAATCTTTTAGTCACGTTATGTAGTTTAAGGCTATTTCGGGTTTGCAAATGTAATCAGGGCCTGAAAAATATGGAAAATAAACGCCCTGTCACCCTATTTATTGCGTCTCAGCCAGAATTCAGCGTAAATTCAGGAAAAACGGCTGACATTTCGCCAACCGTTTCTATTTTCAGACTATTCAATGCTTTATTATCCTGTTAAGATTTGTTAAGTGCATTCAGCGCACTGCCGGCTTTAAACCATTCTATCTGCGCTTCGTTATAAGTGTGGTTTACCGAAAATGATTCACGGCTGCCGTCTGCATGATTCAAAACAATGGTTAATTGTTCTCCGGGAGCGAAACTGGTGAGTCCGGTAACTGAAACCTGGTCATCCTCCAGAATTTTGTCGTAATCAGCCTTGCTGGCGAATGTCAACGCAAGCATACCCTGCTTTTTCAGGTTTGTTTCATGAATACGGGCAAATGATTTTACCAGCACGGCTTTAACCCCCAGGTGCCTGGGCTCCATAGCCGCATGCTCACGCGACGATCCCTCTCCATAGTTTTCATCACCTACAACGATTGAACCAATCCCGGCAGCTTTATAAGCCCTTGCAACAGCAGGTACCGCATCGTACTTGCCTGTCAGATTGTTTTTAACCAGGTTGGTTTGCTCATTAAAGAAATTGACAGCACCAATTAGCATATTGTCGGAAATATTATCCAGATGTCCACGGAAACGCAACCAGGGGCCAGCCATGGATATATGATCGGTGGTGCATTTACCTTTGGCTTTTATCAGCAATCTGAGATTCTGAAGATCGTGTCCGTTCCAGGCAGCAAAAGGTGCAAGTAACTGTAACCTCTTAGAATCGGGCTTCACGATTACCTCTACTGAACTGCCATCGGCAGGTGGTGCAACATAGCCCGGGTCTTTAACCTCAAAACCCTTGGGTGGTAACTCGAGACCTTCCGGCAGATCAAGTGAAACCCACTTCCCTGCTTCATTCAGCAGTTTATCTGTTAACGGGTTAAAAGTCAGATCACCGGCAATAGTCATGGCGGTGACAATTTCAGGTGACGCTACAAACCCGTGGGTATTTGGATTGCCATCGTTACGCTTTGCAAAATTCCGGTTAAAGGAGGTAATAATCGAATTTCTGCGCTCCGGATCATCGGTGTGGCGTTTCCACTGACCAATACACGGTCCGCAGGCATTTGCCATTACTACGCCGCCAATATCACCGAAAACTTTAAGCAAACCATCGCGTTCGGTTGTATAGCGGATCATTTCAGAACCAGGTGTTATCACAAACTCCGCCTTTACCTTCAGATTCTTTTCACTGGCCTGTTTAGCAACTGAAGCGGCCCTGGTCAAATCCTCGTAAGATGAATTGGTGCAGGAACCGATGAGTCCGACTTCCAGCTTTGTTGGATAATTTTTCTCTTTTACAATCTTAACAAACTCTGAAATCGGATAAGCCGCATCGGGTGTGTATGGACCATTGATGTATGGTTCCAGTTCAGAAAGATTGATTTCAATCAACTGATCATAATACTGTTCAGGATGCTGATACACCTCGTCATCAGCGCGCAAATCAGCGATAATTGCATCTGCCAGGGCCGCGATCTCAGCCCGCCCGGTTTGTTGCAGATAAATACTCATCTTTTTATCGTATCCAAAAATTGAGGTAGTCGCTCCGATTTCAGCGCCCATATTACAAATGGTACCTTTACCCGTGGCTGAAATTGCATCGGCTCCGTCGCCAAAATACTCTACGATAGCACCTGTACCACCTTTCACGGTCAGAATTCCGGCCACTTTGAGGATCACATCCTTGGCTGATGCCCATCCGTTTAACCTGCCGGTAAGCTTTACCCCGATCAATTTGGGCATTTTTAGTTCCCAGGCCATACCTGCCATAACATCCACTGCATCGGCTCCGCCAACACCAATGGCAATCATTCCAAGACCACCGGCATTCACTGTATGAGAATCTGTGCCGATCATCATTCCACCCGGGAAAGCATAGTTCTCAAGCACCACCTGGTGAATAATTCCGGCACCCGGTTTCCAGAATCCGATTCCATATTTATTGGAAACTGATTGCAGAAAATCAAATACTTCCCTGCTTTGCTCCATGGCGAAATCAAGATCAGCCTTAGCTCCGGCATCGGCCAGAATAAGGTGATCGCAATGCACAGTGGAAGGAACGGCAGTTCTGCTGCGCCCTGCATTCATAAACTGCAACAGAGCCATTTGTGCTGTTGCATCCTGCATGGCAACCCGGTCAGGTGCAAAATTCACATAATCAGCTCCCCGCTTATAAATCTGCGATGATTCAGGGTCGTATAAATGAGAATACAGAATTTTTTCACTAAGTGTCAATGGTTTACCCACTAAAATCCGGGCAGCTTTAACCCGCTCAGGCATAGCACTATACACTTTCTTAATCAAATCAAGGTCAAATAACATAATTATGGTGTTTCAATTAAAGGTGAAGTAAAAAAGTCAAAGATTACAATTTAAGTTTGTTTATCGGTGTATCTGAAAGTTTCAAAAAACTGATCACAGACGGATTCATCCGGATATGCGCAATAACATTCTATTCATGGTTTTGTTTGGTATTCACAGGATGTTATCAGCTATTTCAGCATCATGAACCTTTATCACCTACGAAATAATCATCCTTGTCTTTAAAAAGAACGTTAAACGTAGTCAGACTGCCATAAATCCTGGTGATATATTGCTGAATATCAACCTTTTCTTCATCAGTCATTGCACTGGCGTTCACTTTTTGCTCCATAACCCTGAGTCTGTCGCGGACCATTACAATTTTATGGAAAAATGCATCAATAGGAACTTCTTTTTCCTTCAGTGAAGTATCTCCGGGGTAGAGAACCATCCTGCCACCGGTCCAGCGCTGCCCCAGTGGAATAGTCTCCTGAAGATCCGTAAAACGCCGGAGAACGCGGATCAGGCTTTTCTCCATTTTTTCGTATGTTGCTAAATCAGAAGGTGTTTCAACAGCTTCCATCACCCTTAAACCCTGAAAATCGCGTTGAATGATCCTGGTGCCATTTTCGATAAAGGTGATTTCCCATGCATCGGTTCTCACCTGAATAATCACGCCTTTCCCAAATTGAGGATGCTCAACCCTTGAGCCAATTCCAAGAACTATATCTTCCATAATATTATTTTAATTGAAATTTGATGAAATGCTGCATAAATGGTTGTGTATTTCAAGAATCTGAGGAATAGCCTGGCTATGATCGCTGTTAAATATAACATAATCAGCCTGCTCAAGCTTTTTTTCTTCAGCCCATTGTTTATCCATTCTATCAAGGGCCTGCTGCCGGGTCATTACATCCCGCTTTACCACCCTTGCAATCCTTTCTTCAACCGGAGCCGCGACAACAATAATTTTGTCGAAAAAAACTGAAAATCCGGACTCATAAATTATAGCGGCCTCCTGAAGAATATAAGGGACATTCTCACAACCCGTCACCCAATCAAAAAAATGACTTCTGACCCTGGGATGAATAATTGAATTCAACAACTGTAGCTTGTCAGTATCCTTAAAAACCAATGTTGCCAATGCTTTGCGGTTGATAATTCCATCGGAACCAAGCAGATTCTCCCCGAAATTATCAAGCACGAGTTGTATTATTTCAGGTTGATCCAGTATTTTTTTTGCTTCATCATCTGCCATATAGACAGGAATACCCAATACACGAAAAACGCCGGCGATTGTAGATTTACCGCTCCCGATGCTTCCTGTAAGACCAACCTTTAGCATATGAATTGTATTCAGAATACAAACATAAGCTTTTTACAGGAAAGCAGCAACTGAACGAACCCTGCTTTTATTGAAAATAGCCGGTAAACTGTAATTGAATGAAAACGAAATTATTTAAGAATCAGAAATTCGACTTTTTCAGGACTGATCCGCACTACCCTGGTAAATGAAGGTTTATGCTTTATTTCAACCGGAACACGGTTGCTGCCTGACTTCCGGGCACTTTCATAATCAACAGAAGCGGTAAAGAGGGAGGGATCAAGTCTTTTATAATCCCGCATAGCGACCCGGCAGGTAAGCGTTACTTTATCAGGAAATGTGCGGTAGGAAAGTGCCTTATCACCAGAAGAAAGACTTACCGGGACTTCAATATCAGCTTCTGTAAACTTCTCAACATTGATGGTAATGGTAACACTATCTGACGAAAGTTTAACCCCCGGGCGTGTTTGCGGTGTCTCAAGGCTAAGCCTGGTTGAGTAATTTGAACTCAGGCTATTGATAACTTTTCTCTCGGTATCAATAAATCCGATGGTATCAACAATTTCCCTTACACCCGAAACCCAAACGGAATCCGGCCTGAGTTTCAGTGAATCATATAACTGATATTGCCTGATAAAGCTGAGTTTTAGCTTAGGATGCACCGGAATCTTTTTTCGAAAACTTTTCTGAAACGTAAAATGCAGGGTATCAGGCTCTATGCTGATAAGTTTCGCTCCCGGAGGCAACTGCTGAGCAATCACCTTAATTAATCCGGAAGTCTTTAATATCCCCGAATAATCCTCTTCCTGCCGCTGCAATTTAATTTTCGCAAGGGATATTGTAAGTAAATTCTCCTTGTTAAAAATGATTCTTGAATAAAGATCAAGTCCTTTTGCACTCAGCGTCAGCGTAATAACTGAATCAGGATTATCAACAAGTATCTTCCCGTCCGGTAGATTTTCAGGAACAATGGTAAATTTTACAGGAGCCTCGTATTCACGCGTTAATTTAATCATTCCCCACATCAGTGTAGACATGGCAACACAAACCAAAAAGACGGAAAACCGGTTGCGCAGCTTTCCGTCAATAGGTCGTTTTAATCTGGACAGAATAGCAAGCAAAGTATCTTTCACCTGTCCTGAATTTAATATGAATTAATTAAATGCGTATTCCTATTTCTGCTGATTCGCAAGTTGATCAGTTGCGTCACCTGCAACTGCAGATTTCTCCATTCTCAATCGGGAACCATCTTCCACTTCAATCGTAAAAGTAGTTTCCTGAACTTCTACAATTTTTCCGTGAATACCGCCGATGGTAACAATTTTGTCACCTTTTTTCAGTGCTTCGCGGTATTTTTTCAGATCCTTGGCTTTTTTTGCCTGTGGCCTGATAAAAAAGAAATAGAAAACAACCATAATAAGTCCCAGGAATATAAGTGACTGATATCCACTACCCTGTCCTTCGGTTGGTGTCATTAAAATAATTGATGATAGCATACTGTTTGTTTGTTAGTTAAAAAATTACTTGAGTTCTTCGGGCAAAATTACCTCAGCCTTAATCCTGACAACCTGATTACTGGGCTGAGCATTACTGCTAACGGTTATGGTTTTATTCTGAAAGCCCCTGCGGCCTTCACTGTCAAATCTGACATCAATTTTTTGCGTTTCACCGGGCTTGACCGGAGTCTTTGGAAAATCAGGTACAGTGCAGCCACATGAGGTGCTGACGTTTGAAATAATAAGATCCGTTTTCCCTGTGTTCGTGAACTTAAATCCGAATGATACTTTTTCGCCCTGTATTACTCTCCCAAAATCATGAAAATCAGCTTCAAACTCTAATACAGGCATATCAACTTCTTCCAGAGTTCCATCCGCTGAGTTTGGATTTTTCACAACATCACCGGGTAATAAATCTTTATCTCCTGGTTTTTGATTACATGAAATAAAAAACAAGGGAATAGCAAGAAGCATCGTGAAAATAGAGCGTAGCAGAAATGTAGTTTTCATTGTAAAGCCGTTAACAAAATCCCTTAAAATTACCGGGAGCAAAATTAGCTAAAATTCCATTACCATTTTCCCCGGAATTTACCCGGGATTTCGATTTTACAATCCGGCATGTTCAGTCAGATCTGCGAAAAGTCCCGTATCATATAAACATCATAGTCACCCAGATACTTAAACCCTGCTTTTTTATAAAGATTAAGGGCTGGTAAATTTTCCCGGTGAACTTCTATTTTTACCTGAAACCCATCCTGAGCTGCCAGCTTCAGGCTTTCCTCCAGCAAAATCTTCGATAAGCCTTTGCCCCGAAAAATTTCTGCAATACCAAAGTGATGCAGGTAAGTACGTCTCTTATCGTTGGTTAACCAGGATGTTCCGGCAATTTCACCATCAGAGGCAAGCATTACCAGCAAATGTCCACCTGCTGCAAGGGTATTTTCAACTATCTGAATTGAATCGCCTCTGTGACTTCCTCCGAGACCGTTTTTATTCCAGAATGATTCAACTTCAGGGTAATCATTTTCCTGATATTTCCGGATTATTAATCCTTCAGGCAAAACCATATTACTCAAGTAAACCACGCCCTGATTTTTTGATTTTTTCTTCTGACTTAAGATCTGTTACCAATTTATCCAGGATACCATTGATAAATTGCCGGCTTTTGGGAGTACTGTATTCTTTCGAGATTTCAATATACTCGTTGATCGAAACTTTTACAGGAATTGAAGGAAACTCTGTAAACTCAACAATGGCCATTTTAATCAGAATCACATCCAGAACGGCAATACGTTCAAGTTCCCAGTTTTGAGCCCTTTCAGAAATTAAGGCTGCACTGACTTCGCTTTTGAAAATTGTTTTACGGAATAATTTGATGACAAAATCGCGGATCAGATCATCGCCTTCTTCATCAGGACTGACGATTAATGGGGGAAGTATCTTAAACTCATCATAAGTTGCTTCCCATTTCTTGATTGTTTTTGCAACCATCATAGCCGCTGTGTCGATATCATCGGCCCAGTTAATATTTTTTTCCTCGAAAAGACTGATGAATGCTTCATTTTGCAACATTACTTCTCCAAGAAGGAACATAAGTATTTCCTTATCATCCCGGTAAATGGAAGAAGCATTACTCATATATTTATGATATGCCTCTGAATCACGAAGTTGAGTAAACATTTTTCTAAAAATTTCCTGATCTTCCGACCAGTTAATTTTCAGCCTGTTGATGTTTTTCCGAAGATCTCTGTTAGAGTCAAGTTGAAGAAGCAACCGATTCTCTATAAATCTGGTATTGGGATTAATTTCTTCCTGGGTCGGGAGGAATTTCTGACGGCCTTCTTCCATCCGGTTGCGGGCAAAATCTCCTGTTTCCAATATCGCCGATAACAGGAAGATGTAAAGGTCATAAATACTATTGATGGCCGAAACCAAACCTTTTTCGCTCTGATTCAAATCGTTGTCGTCCGATTGAAAATAAGCGTACAAGGCCTGCATTACCTTGATTCTTAAGTGCCGTCTGCTTAGCATGTAACTTCTATGTAAATGAACTGAATTCGGATTCTTTTTCTGCTGCAAAAGTAAGGTTTTTGCCAATACAAGCAGGCATCGCTAATGAATTCCTTCAGCCCTTGTATAAAATTTAAGAAAAAGCTCAAATCTAACTTCCTTAAAATAAACACTATATAAATAATCTATTCTTCTCAGGAAAATAACCTGAAGTTCAGGGTGCACTTGAACAGTAGTTTTCCAGGGAACAAAAGATACAATTGTTTTTGGAACTGTTTCTATTTGAAAACAAACTCTTTAGACAAGAATTTTCTTTATGTCGTGACGGTTCAAAAATCAATAACAAATAAAATATTTTTTAATATCCGCACATTGGGCAACATAGTTATCAACTTTTGTTTATAAGGCTTGTAGCTTACAATTAAATTTATAAATTTGCGTTCATCTCAGTAAGATAAAAAAGAAATTCAGACTAACATGGAAGAGTTTGACAACAAGGAACCCAGGGATGAAGTTTTCTCCAGGGCTGTGAGGGCTGGCAAAAGAACCTACTTTTTTGATGTAAAGGCCACCAAATTCGATGAGCATTATATTACAATTACCGAAAGCAAACGTCGCTTCGACAACGATCAGGGCAAATTCCTCTATGAAAAACACAAGTTATTCCTTTATAAGGAAGACTTTGATAAATTTATAAAAGGACTTACCGAAACGATTAATTTTTGCGAAACAGGCGAGATCCCTTTAAATTCAGACCTCCAGGAGGTTTCGGAAATCGGAAAATCACCGTTAACTGACGACTTTAGTTTTGATACAAACTAGTGTCATGTAAAGTGTAAGATGTCGCACCGAATGAAATAATAGTTCATCTTTTAATCGGGTTTCTACCTGCCTGCCTGCGGCACTCAGGCAGGGTTTATTTCATTTTTAAGTTGGTTTAATCTGCTCAGTCGGGCAGTCTTTTGTCTTTAGACTCTTTACGTTAGACTTTTTACTTTAGACTTTAGACTTTAGACTTTTTACTTTAGACTTGCCCGCCGGTGAACCCATTATTACCGGATATCACCAAAAGTATTTCCAATGAATGAATATTAAGTTATTCACACCTACCCTGTTTTCTTGGTAAAGGAATAAAAAATTGTACCTTTGTAAATCTATTCACCGGGCACAATTTTATTGCATAAAAAACTGACTACTAGACAACTACATAAGAATGGGAAAAGTAATCGCGATTGCGAATCAAAAGGGAGGCGTAGGTAAAACAACAACAGCTATCAATCTGGGAGCAGCATTTGCAGTGCTTGAGCACCGGACACTAATTATCGATGCCGACCCCCAGGCTAATTCAACTTCTGGTGTTGGATTTGATCCTAAGAATATTAAAACCAGTATCTACGAATGCCTGATGGATGAAGTTGAACCCCAGGATATTATACTATCTACAAGTACGCCTTTTCTTGATCTTCTGCCTGCACACATCGATCTGGTTGGAGCTGAAATTGAAATGATAAATCAGCCAAACCGCGAAAAAATGATGCGTAAAGTGATCAATAAAATCAAAGATCTGTATGATTTTATAGTCATAGACTGCTCTCCGTCGCTGGGGCTTATTACCGTTAATTCACTGGTAGCTGCCGACTCTGTGTTAGTGCCGGTGCAATGTGAATATTTCGCGCTTGAAGGACTTGGCAAACTGTTGAACACAATTAAAATAGTACAATCGCGACTGAATACCGAACTTGATATTGAAGGAATATTGCTGACAATGTATGATAGCCGGCTAAGGTTATCCAATCAGGTTGTTGATGAAGTTAAAGCTCATTTTCAGGATATGGTTTTTGAAACCATGATTCACCGCAATACCAAACTCGGCGAAGCGCCGAGTTTTGGAGAAACAATTATCATGCATGATATAAACAGTACCGGTGCCGTTAATTACCTTAACCTTGCCCGCGAAATACTTCAAAAGAATGAACTGACCAGGATAAAAGCATCCGAAAAACAAATCAATACTGAAAATGAATCCTAAGAAAAAAGCTCTTGGCCGTGGACTCAGTGCTATACTGGAAAGCCCTGAAACTGATATTACCTCAAAAGATATTTCCGGAAGTTTTGTAGCCGGCGCTATTGCTTCTATTCCTGTTGATCAGATTGAATCCAATCCTTTTCAGCCCAGGGAAGATTTTAACCCTGAAGCCCTCAACGATCTGGCTACTTCAATTAAAGAACAAGGTATCATTCAACCCATCACCGTTAGAAAAATGGGTTATGACAAGTATCAGCTTATTTCAGGCGAACGTCGGCTTAAGGCCTCCAAACTGGCCGGTTTTGATGAAATACCCTGCTATATCCGGATTGCCAACGATCAGCAAATGCTGGAAATGGCCCTGGTCGAAAACATTCAACGCGAAAGCCTGAATGCACTCGAAATAGCCATCAGTTACCAACGGCTTATTGACGAGTGTGAGCTTACACAGGATGAACTGAGTCAGCGGGTTGGCAAAAACAGAACTACCATTTCAAACTATATCCGACTGCTGAAATTACCTGCCGAACTTCAGATTGCCATCCGCGACAGCAAAGTTACCATGGGACATGCCAGGGCCCTGGTGAGTATTGATGATGAGATGACACAGGTAACTATCCTTCGTAATATCATTACCAAAGATCTGTCAGTACGCGAAGTCGAAGAAATAGTCAGGAACCTTAACCGTCAGCCATCCGTAAAAAAAGTAACTGAAGTAAAGGAACTCCCTTCTGAAATAGACTCTAAAAGAATGAACGTTGCAGTTAAGTTAAATACCCGCGTGAACGTTCTTCTAAACAATAAAGGCAAAGGAAACATCGTTATCAGTTTTAACTCACAGAAAGAACTGGAGCGCCTGCTCATTGACCTAAACAGCTAAGCAGGCAAAAAGACAAGGCATGATTTTGCTGATAAACAGACTCTTATTGAACTTAAACAACAGGACCACCTACTCTCTGAAGAAAGTGGTCTTTACTGTTTTATTATCTGTTTCCATCCTGAATGTTTTGTATGCTCAGGATACTATTCCAGCGTCTGCCGCACCTGATCTTTCAAATGTTACAACCAGGGAAATTCACTCTGCTCACAAAGCAACAATCTACTCGCTCGTTCTGCCGGGTTTAGGTCAGGCCTACAACAAAAAATACTGGAAAATACCTGTCATTTATGCTGGTTTTGGAGCCTTTGCCTATAGCTTCATCGTCAATAAAAATGAAATGGATGCATTTACGGATGCATACCGTTATGTGACAAACAATGATTCTTTTCCTACTGACAATGAATATGTTACAAGGTATCCAGACCCTGACGACTTATTGCAGGGACGTGAATTTTACCGGAGACGGGTTGAGCTAACCGTAATTTTTTCGGCTGCCTGGTACTTTCTGAATGTGATTGATGCCGCCGTTGATGCTCATTTTTTCGATTACAATATTTCTGATGATCTTTCATTAAGATTGGATCCGGTTTTTCTTATGCCCACCGGAAGGCAAGACAGATTCGCCAATGGATTGCGTCTGACATTAACCCTTTGAAACCTCTGTATCATTGAGAATAATATTATCAGGCTATGGCCGGATGGGCCACGAGATTGAGAAAATTGCCCTGGAGAGGAACCATACAATAGTAGCTACTCCCGACACCGGGGAGCAATGGGCTGACATCAGCCTAACACCTGATTTTGTTGATGTGGTTATTGATTTCAGCATACCTCAGTCTGCCGCACAAGTAGTAAATAATTGCCTTAAATCAGGTGTTGCGGTTGTTTCAGGCACCACTGGCTGGATGAACGGAATTGAAAATGCT